>NZ_JBMNDO010000112.1:0-26364 GCF_052542855.1 Streptomyces sp. SAS_281 | reverse complement strand
GTACCTTTACATCCACGTGCAATCTACGGGCGGCTGGGAACAAGCGGCCGCCAGGAACCTGGGGGTACTCGCAATGGCGGTAGTGAATCTCTCGACGATCGATAAGAGCGTGCGTAGCGAGGTAGCAGCAAGAGGTCTGTACCTCGTCTCTGTTGACGAGCATCCTTCACCGCCTCGGGTCTACGTATCTACAGACCCGGATCCGGATGACCTTGGCTTCACCTACAGGGGACACGTGACCTTATTTATGGACAACTGGTACACCGTCTACGGGATGAATGGCCGCCTGCGGATGGGAGGGCCAGACATCCAAATGATTCCCAGCCCCCGTTCTCGACTTGGGAAGCCGGGATCATGGCCGTACTCAAAGCGTTCGACCAGTATGCCGAGAGCACCCACTACTAGGCCGTTTCCTCTGGATCACCTTGCTGACCAGACGAAGATGCCTGCCAGGTGGATGGCCGCGAGGTAGATGGTGGCGGTCTTGTCATAGCGGGTGGCCAGGCCGCGCCATTGCTTGATCTTGTTGATACACCGCTCGACCGTGTTCCGCTGCTTGTACTCTTCGCGCGCGAACGCCAGAGGGCGCCCACCGCGGCTGCCGAGCCGTTGCGATTCGCTGCATGGTCGACGGGCTGAGGGATCACCGCCCGGATCCCGCAATGTCGCAGGTAGGTACGGATCGCGCGAGACGAATACGCCTTGTCCGCGAGGACCACGGTGGGCGTCGTTCGGGGTCTGCCGACGCGCCGAGGCACCCGGATCCCCGCCAGCACGTTCCGGGAATGCCGGTGCGTCACCAGCCTGGCCGGGGGTGATTGCGAAGGCCAGCGGGCGGCAGCGGCTGTCGGCCGCCAGGTGGATCTTCGTTGTCAGCCCACCATGAGACCGCCCCAGTGCATGATGGTCCGGTTCCTCGACGCCTCCGCTCGGTTCACGTGGGGACGCTCGGTGATGGTCAGGTAAAGATCGCGAGTTGGCCGATGCCCGGGTCCAGGCTGTGGTGACGCTCGCCGGTGCTCCCGCAACACCCTGTCAATATCTCTTGATCCTTGATATGACATTGGGGCATGTACATCCAGAAGACTGCGGACAACTCGCTGGCTGCTCCGACGCTGGTTCGGGGACTGACATCCGACCCAAATCACGGCCCGGGTTGGGCCTACATGCAGGTGAGGCACCCGTGGTCGCACTGCAACGAGTTAAGCCCAGCCTTTCGATGGGCGGTATTCGCAACGATCTATGACGCATGCGACGACCTGCTGCGGCATCTGGAGCAGGGACACGGCTACGACAGCGCCGCGGAGCTGTCGGCCGCGGGCACGGCGCTTGCCGGCTTCACTGCGATACGGCCGTTCATCCTGGTCGCCCCGCCATATGCCTGGATGGTCTACGAGATCGGTCCAATGGAGGTTGACCCCCGACTCAAGGGAAAGGAACTGTTCAGGAGATGGTGGGGCGGCGGCGGTTCCGACAGCAAGCCCTTCGCCGCGCCCACCCCGGACTGGCACACGCACACACCACAGATCTTGCCCATCGACATCGAGCGTGGCGGTTGCTGGTGACAGCGACTATTGATAGTTCGTCGAATCTAGCCGGGCGGCAGTTCCCAGACGGTCGCGTGGACAAGGATCTGCCCGCGGCCTGCGGCGTGGGGTGTGAAGAATCCGACGCGTCCCGCCTGTGTTCCGAAACAGGCGACCGTGCCGTCGGGTACGTCCGCGATGCTGGAGCCGGGATTGGCGTTGAGCAGGCCGACGCACTCCTCGCGCTGAGGTGTGCTGTTGCCGTGGTAGACCACGATGGTGCGTCCGGCATAACGGCCGGACGCACAGACGAGCTGGCGGAGCAGCGAGATATCGCCTCCGGCTGAGCGCCGGGGCGGTACGGGATCCATTGCCCAGCTGATGCTGGGGTTTCCGTCGCTGCTGCCGTCGTCGAGTGTCACTTTCCCGCTCCAGCGCACCGCCACGGCCGCAGATGGGGCAGGGCTCGAAGGAGGGCGGGGCGATGTCTTGTCGGCGTCGGGCGGGGCGGGATCCGTGGTGGGCGGTGAGGAGGATGGCGAGCGCGTCGGCTTAGGCGTCGGCGTCAGCGTCGGCGTCGGCGCCCGGGAACTGCTCGGGCGTTTGCCGGGCTCCTGCTGTGCGGTGCCACCTGCCTCGTCGTCACGGGAGGAGTCATCGTGGCCACGCTGAAGGGCGGCCACGCCCCAGATGATCGCCGCCACCGCGATCAACAGCACGACCATGAGCGTCATCAGACGTTGCCAGGGGGGGAACACCCGGAGCGACGGAAAGAGAAGCGGGCTGGTCAGAGCCTGTTTCCGGGGGCCGGGGGAGCGGCACGAGGGTGCGGCTGCGGCCGTCCTCGCCGGGGTCGGGCATCGCGTCGATCGTGGCAACGATGCGCCGGCGCTTCCGGGCCAAGTGCTCGCGGTGTCTCTCTATCCGCGCGAGGCCGGCGTCCAGCTCACGCAGTGCGGCATCCGCCCCGGCCTGTGTCTCCAGAGCCTCACGATCGGCGGCCAAGCGGGCCAGTTCCCCAGCCACCTGCGCCTCCTGAGCCTGCACCAGCCGCAGTTGCTTCTCCTGGGCATACAGCGCGGCCCGTTCACTATTGCGGCCGCCCACCGGCCCCAGCGCCCGCTCGTACAACGCCCACACCGCGGCGAGCGCGTCATCGGTCAGCGACCGGCCACGCTGCTCGGTCTCCTCCAGCAACGCCTTCACATAGTCAGTGCGCGGGATGCGGTCACCGTTCTCGTAGCGCGAGATCGAAGTCTTGCTTCCCCCGTGCAGCTTCACCATCAGATCCTGCGTCAGCTGCGCGTTCTCCCGCAGTCGGCGCAACTGCCTGCCCAGGGCCCGCGCCGCCTCCGGCGAACCCGGCTCTCCCACGCCCTCAACCTCGGCCCCGACCTCACCGGACACAGCCCCTCCCTTCACTGTTGCCGCACGGAAGAAGACGTCCCCACCCCGAAACCCACCATCCCCATGAGGGAAAGCCGAGCCTAGACACGAAGGTCATCCCACGGGCCGACACCGGCCAACTAGGCACCAACCACATGCCAATGAAGGGAAGACCTCATGTCCCCGCTCGCCCAAGCCGTGACACTGCTCCTGATCCTCGTCACTCTGCTCCTGGCCGCCTGCATCGGCTACGTGATCCACCGCCACCCCCAACTCACCGCGCCCTTCGCCGCCGCCACCACCGCCATCGCTCTCGTGATCACCTGCGTGACCACCATCGCCAGCCGCTGACGGCTCCCCGTTGCCCGACTGATCGCACCCTGCTACCGCCTTCGAGGAGAACCTCGCCGCCGCCCGCGCGTACTTCGCGGAGGCCGGGACCCTGGCCGCACCCCGGCACGCCACCGCCCTCGACCGGCCTGTGGGGCAATGGCTCACCAATCTCCGCCGGCCAGGCGGACTCGGGAAGGACGCCGACCGGGCCCGGCGGCGGGCGGAGCAGCTCGCCGCGATCGACCCGGACTGGAACCCGCGACTGCTCGGATGGACCGTGGACTGGCAACTATGGACTCAGAACACCCCAGCGCTGATCGTTCCGGGAGGGACTCGAGCCGTTGCAACGGCTCCGCGGGTGCTTCAGCGGAGTGGCCAGCCGGTCGTGTCGGTTCATCCTCAGGTCTCATGCCTCCTCCCAGTGCAGGTGGACTGCTCTCCGCCTCTTGGAGCGAGGACGGGGATCACGTCATCAGGAGAAGGCAGGCGAGATGTCCAGCAGAGGCCGCACTGACCCGCGTGAGGCAGCGCAGCAGGAGGCTGTCGAGGCGGTTGTCCGTGCTCTCGAACTGCCTGCCCGGTCGCTCGCGCCGGAAAGAGGGCTCCGGACCCAGGTAACCATGGCGACCGGAAATTCGTTTGGCGCTCGCGAGGGGTTGTGATGGGATCAGGGGTATCGGGGGCGGCTCCCCGGCGCGCGTCCGTCTCACCTTCTTCGAAAAGTCTCAGCGCGCCCACTCTCCGTCCCCGTTCTTCTGTCCCGGGTCGTCGTGGAGGGGAATCCCCTGTTGCTCGCTGCCGAGTCCGTACTGCTGCGCCGTATCCAGACCGTGTACGTGGACAGGGCGCCCGCGTCCGGCGGCGGAACAGGGCCGGCACTGCGTCGGGCTTCCCAAAGCACGTGGTCCACACCCGTCGGCGGACGTACGCTTACCCCATGAACAGGCGACGCGGCACCGACTCCCCAGGGGAACCGCTCGGCCCGGACAACGGCCTCGACGCAGGCATGGACCGGAAGAAGAAGGACAAGCCCGAGCCGCCGAAGCAGTACGTTGCCAATCCCTCCAAGTCAACAGGTGTCTTCAAGCGCAGTTCCGACCCTAAGACCGATTCGTTCACCCGCCTCATCGCGGAAACCGTCGGGAAGAAGCCGAAGAAGCCAAGGGTCAGCGCGGCGAAGGGAAAGAAGAACCCCGACGTCAGGAAGCCCCAGGTCGACGCCAAGAGCGCCGCCCTGCGCCTGGCGCGGGAGGCGGGCCACGCCAGGAGGGACATCGCCAAACGGAACGCGTACAACGCCGAGCTGGATGCCGCCCTCCAGGACTACGAGCGGCCCATCCCAGAGGAGGTCGCCGACATCCTCGCCGAGATCATCCGCGTCCGCCCTCCTGCCTCCGGTATGCCGCCCCGGCGGCGCCAGTGACCGACACGATCCACTGGCGCGAGGCCGAGAAGAAACGGGACACCCTCTCGCTGCGCGGGTTTACCTGCACGACTCCTCGTGAAGGACGGGCAGCCCCTCCCCTTCACGAGGACCAGGTCCAGCGGTACTTCCGGCATCACGCCATCGCCGCAGCCAATCGCTCCCGCGACCAGGGGAAGGGCGGCCGTCTGATGATCGCCGAAGACTCCCAGGGCATCGCCGCCGCCTACACTCACCAACGTCTCGACCCCGCCAGCTTTCCGACCAAGCTCGCCCTTGCCCTCGACTTCATGGGCGTCCAGGAGGTCGTGCGCGAGCTGTGCTTCCTTGCAGTGGCCACCCGCTACCGCAACAACGGAGGCGCGCTCGCCGACGAAGCCGTCACCGAGGCCTTGTACGACATTGTCGACTGCGAGCCCGAGGCCGAGCGGATCTACGTGCTCGGGCAGGTCGACTACAATAACAAGGCCAGCATGAAGATGCTGGAGCGCTTCGACTTCCTCCAGCTCACGCAGGGCGTCCCCCCACCCACCGGTGACCAGCGCCTGGGCTGGTGGCTCCGGATCGTCGACCCTCCCCGATAGAAGGGGGGCGGATACTGGTGAGCTCTCGTATTCAACTGTCGCTGGTTCCCCGGGGAACCCACCCTGCTGGTGACCGTCCGTGATCTCCGGCGGCGTATCGGCTCCAGGTTCCTCCGGTCTCGTTGCGGAGGCGGCTGGTCGTCTTGTCATGGTATCCGAGAGCGTCCGCGACGACGGGTGCGGGCAGTTCGAGGAGTTGCTGGCGGATGGCGGCGCCGCGGGCGGCGGCGATCGGAATTCCGACCTGGTTCAGGAGCGCGGACAAGTGGTTGGGGCCGAGGGGCGGGCCGGGACGGCGTCCTGGGTTTCAGGTCAAGCTCCACAGGGCTCGCAAGCGCTTGTTCAAGGCTCTGAATGCGACAGATGGTGGAATCTCGGTGAATGGCTCTCCGACGCCCGGCGGGCCTCGCATGAATTGGGGTAGCGCTGATCGCCGACGCTCCGAGCGATAGGCGTTCGCCAGGGTGCGTCGAGCGACTCCGTACAGCCACGGCAGCGGCCGGTCGCCAGGCGCATCCTCCATCCGTCGCCAGACGACAACGAACACCTCCGATACGACGTCATTCACCTGACTGGGATCCACGCGCCGCCGGACATAGCTCTCAACGTCGGTGTTGCGCTCCCGATAGAGCTCGGTGAAGCGTTGTCTGTCGTTGGTCGTGTCCACATCCCCTCCACCGTGCTTGTGTCCAGCAAGCGGCGCCCCCGGACCGGGGCTGGTCAGCGTGGCTGTGCGGCAACCACCTCGTCACCGAGCGGCGTGAAGTGCTGCGCCAGTTCGCCAACGGCATCGACGCCACCGGCCACCGGGTCCACCGCGCCTTCCTCGCCAGCTGCCGCGTCCTCGGCGAGGGGTAAACATCACCGGCGAGCGCGGCGTCAACTCGATCTGTTTCGCGGACGCCTGCGGCTCCGAGGTCGAGATCGTCCAGAACATCGGCCGGGTACTCCGCCTCAACCGCGACGGCTCCACCAAGGTCGCCAGGATCATCGTCCCGATCTTCCTGGAGCCCGGCGAGGACCCCACCGACATGGTCGCCTCTGCCAGCTTCCGCCCCTTGGTTGCCGTGCTCCAGGGCCTGCGCTCGCACGACGCCCACCTCGTCGAGCAGCTGGCCTCCCGCGCCCTAGCGGACAGCGGCAGATCCACGTCCAACGCGACGAGGACGGACGGATCGTCGGCGCCGGGGGCGAGAGCGACGGCGAGGGCCAGGAGCACGACGGCGCCGACGCGGCAGCCGAGTCCACGCTGCTGCACTTCTCCAGCCCCCGCGACGCGGCCACCATCTCCGCGTTACTACGCACCCGCGTCTACCGACCCGAATCCCTGGTGTGGCTGGAGGGCTACCAAGCCCTGCTCCGCTGGCGGGCAGAGAACGAGATCACCGGCATCCACGCCGTGCCCTACGACGTCGAGGTCGAAGTCGGCGTGACGACGTCCTTCCCCCTCGGCCGCTGGGTGCACCAACAGCGAAACGTCCGGAGGGCCGGGGAGCTCGACCCAAAGAGCTCCTCGACGCGCCGGAAGCCGGGATGGTCTGGGAGCCCGACGAGGAGGCGTGGGAGAACAAACTCGCCGCGCTCCGCTCGTACCGCCGGGCAACCGGGCACCTCGCACCTCGCACCTCGGCAGGACGCCATGTGGGGCGAGGGCGAGGCGATGATGCCCATCGGCCAGCACCTCGCCAACCTCCGCCGCAAAGGCGGCCTCGGCAAGGACCCCAAGCGCGCAGCGGAACGCGCGGAGCAGCTGGCGGCCGTCGCCCCGGACTGGAACTGCCCCTGGCCGCTGCACTGGCAACGCCACTACCGCGTCCTCGCCGGCCTCGTCGACGCCGACGGCCACCTGCCCGAGATCCCGCCCGGCGTCCTGTTCGACGGCGACGACATCGGGCGGTGGCTGGAGGGGCAGAGGAACCCGGGTACCTGGGCGCGGCTGACCACCGAGCAGCAGGAGTGGCTGACCACGCTAGGCGTACAGCCCGCTCAGGCCCCGTCTCCCGTCCCGGCGGCTAAGAGGTGCGGAAGGGCCCGAGCAAGGCGCAGCAGGCGTTCCAGCGCGGCCTCGCGGCCCTTGCGCAGTGGGTAGAACGGGAAGGCGCCCACCGGCCGGTGCCGCGGGGGCACAGCGAAGAGACCGTGGTCGACGGCGAGGCCGAGCCGGTGATCGTCAAACTGGGCGTACGGGAATCGAACGTCCGTGCCAGGCGCGACAAACTCACGGCCGACCAGCTCGCCTCGCTCGCGAAGCTGGGCGTCGACTGGGCCTAACTGATCGTTTCAGAATGAAACGCTTGGCCAGAGAGTTGCGCGCTGCGATGATGAGGAATCGGCTGGGGGGCGGGGGACGGGGCACCGGATGACGCGATGGCAGCTCTTGCATGGAGACGTCCTGGTTGGTCAGCTCAGTGAGTACAGTTGTGATCAGCCGTTCTTCCTGGCGCTCTTCGCCCCGGGGCCGGGCTGGGAACGTGTGAGGTCGTTGTTCGAGGCATGGGCGGCCTACGAGGGCCCTGACCCTGATGGCCTCAGGTTCGTCGCCCTGGCCAAGCCGTTGCAGGATCTGGGGCTCACGCTGGCTCCAGTTGACGGTCGGCCTCCGTTGCAGCTCTTCAAGGACTGCATCGTGCGTATCAACGGGTCCAAGGCCCGGCTTCGCTACTGGCGCGATTGACCCGCTGGAGCCGGCGCAGGCATATGAGGCTGCAGGCCAGTTCGAGCAGGCCCTGGTGGAGATCGGCGCGTCGTTCGTAGCGGGTGCGGAGTCGCTTGAACTGGTGCATCCAGGCGAAGGCGCGCTCGACTACCCAGCGCACCTTGCCCAGTCCGGAACCGTGGGCGACGCCGCGTCGTGCTATCAGGGGTTTGATGCCGCGCTTCCACAGCAGGCGGCGGGACTTGTCGAAGTCATAGCCTCGGTCGGCGTACAGACGCCGTGGCTTGCGGCGGGGGCGTCCGCGCAGTCCCCGGATCGGTGGGACGGCGTCGAGTAGCGGCAGGAGTTGGGTGACGTCGTGCCGGTTGCCGCCGGTGAGGGTGACGGCGAGCGGGGTTCCGTGGCGGTCGACGATCAGGTGGTGCTTGGAGCCGGGGCGGGCTCGGTCGACGGGTGAGGGGCCTACGTGTGCCTCCCTTTGAGGGCCTGGACATGAGAGCCGTCCACTGCGCAGTCGTCCAGGTCCAACGAGTCCGCGTGGCGGAGTTCGGCCAGCAGAGCGGCGTGCAGGCGTGGCCAGAGCCGGCCTCGGTCCCGTCCCGCAGCCGGCGCCAGGCCGTCACCCCGGAGCAGCCCACGGGCCTCGGCCGGGACACCGCGCCACGCGACACCGGCCCGCAGCACGAACAGGATTGCGGCGAGCGCCGCTCGATCCGGAACACGCAGCCGTCCGGGACACCGACGGCGTCGTTCAGGAGCAGGTGGCAGGAGCGGAGCCACCCGCTCCCTCGAACACCGGCCAGGCTCCGTCTCTACCCGGCTCAAGCCTTCCAGCCACGCCCCATCCCCGGCCTTACTGCCATGCAAGATCACTCACCGTGGTGATATCACCCCGCATGGTCTATCGGGAACCCCGGGACTCGATCAGCCTGCGGCTGCGGCCGGGCCCGGCCGAACCGGAACACGTCCTCCATGCTCGTGTCCGGGCGCAGGCGCAAGTAGCGGATCGGAAGCCGGTAGACGCCACCCGGTCGCCAGACGCAGCACGGTCCAGCCCGGCCGCTGGGCCCACAACCCAACGTCAAAGCCGAAGAGCACCCACCGGGCCGGACACGACCAACGGACCCGGGACTACGTCGCCAGACGCACCACCGAGGGCATGTCCACCAAGGACATCATGCGGTGCCTCAAGAGGTTCGTCGCCCGCGAGGTCTACAGGCACCTCAGGAGCGCAGGCATCCTGAACACGGCGGGCTCGGGCGGAGCCGGATCATGATGCCGACTGGCTGCCGTCCGAGTCATCGAGCGACGCGGCCGCGGCCAACCGCTCGACGAACGTCTGGAAGTCCGTTGCCAGCGGGAGCTCCGTGCCGGTGTCCACGTCGAACCACGTCACGGACGGCTCCCCCTGCTCTCCGCATGTCCGGTAGTCGAGGGCGATCCAGCAGTGGCCATCACCGGAGAGCAGAACGAGAAGTGAAGGAAGACTCCATTCCTCAATCAGGTAACCCGAGTCCAGCAACGACGGCTGGCCGTCGTGACGGCCGATGCCCATCATGTCGTCGAGCGGAACGTGGTTCTCGCTCCACGAGGTCGGCACAGCGGTCGGGAACGCGTTCCACGCCTCCGCCACCGGACCCCCGTTTCGGACCCGCAAGATCTCCAGCAACGAGGCCGGCAGACGGACACCGAGCTGGCGCTCGGCATCCTGAACGACCGCGTCGGTCAGCGGTGGCTGAACCCCGTACAGGCCCTCGCCCCAGAACGTCGCCTTAACCTCGTCAAACCGAGTCACGAGCGCATCCTATGGACCTCACTGCCCGACTTGACGATCTATAGGAGCTTCAACGCTCCGTTCCGTCCTGACCTGCTTGCCCTTGACCAGCTCTGCGGGCCTCCCGAGCTGGTGTTCGCCGAGGTCCCGGGCCTAAGTGAATTCGACGAGGAGGCCGTCCGCGCGCCTTCCGTTGTCGCGGAAATGGATCTCCTGCAGCCCTTCAGCGACTATGCCGAGTGCGGCTGAGTACGCGGCCGGAAAGGTGTCCGCCTCTGTGTCCGGTCGGGATCTCTACGCCCTCTGCGAAGCTGGGACGCAGAGGCGCGCGGTCCGTGTTTGAGTGGCCGCATGGAGATCTTGGTACTGGGTGGAACAGCATGGTTGGGCCGCGAGGTTTCGCGGCAGGCGCTCGAGCGTGGGCACCGGGTGACGTGCCTGGCTCGTGGGGAAAGCGGCAAGGTGGCCGAGGGGGCGGTGTTGGTCACCGCGGACAGGCGTGACCCGTCGGCGTACGAAGCCCTGGCGGGCCGGGATTGGGACGCCGTGGTCGAAATGTCGTGGCAGCCGGGCTTGGTCCGCAGCGCGTTGGCGGCACTCGGTGAGCGGGCTGGACACTGGACGTACGTGTCGTCGGTCAGCGCGTATGCCTCGCATGCGCAGCAGGACGCGGACGAGTCGGCGGACCTCCTTCCGGCGGCCATACGGGACGAGGTCAACCACGACGAGTTCGGGGAGGCGAAGGTGGCCTGTGAGAACGCCGCGTCCGCCGCGGTGGGAGACCGGCTCCTCATTGCGCGGGCGGGTCTGATCGGTGGCCCCGGTGACCACAGCGGCCGCTCCGGGTACTGGGTCAGCCGTGCGGCCAGAGAGCCG
The DNA here is from genome assembly GCF_052542855.1 of Streptomyces sp. SAS_281. NCBI lineage: Bacteria > Bacillati > Actinomycetota > Actinomycetes > Kitasatosporales > Streptomycetaceae > Streptomyces > Streptomyces sp. SAS_281. The sequence continues at coordinate 15,806 of NZ_JBMNDO010000112.1, read as the reverse complement.
CTGGCCCCGCTGCTGGTGCCGGCTTCCGCCGGCATGCCGACGCAGGTGATCGACGCGCGAGACCTAGCAGCGTGGTTGCTCGACTGCGCGGAGAAGGGCACCACCGGAACGTACAACGCGGTCGGCCCGACCGTGCCCTTTGGAGAGTGGGTCGCGCTGTCGAGGAAGATCGGTGGCCACACCGGAGTGGTGGTCGAGGCGGACGACGACTGGCTGCTCGGACAGAAGGTAGCCCAGGCCATGGGCCCGGAATCGCTCGCTCTGTGGGTGGCAGACCCGGACTGGGCCGGGTTCAGTGCCCGAAACGGCGCCGCGGCCAGCGCTGCCGGGCTGCGGCACCGACCTCGGACACAGCTGCTGGCGGACACCCTGCGCTGGGAACAAGAGCAGGGTCTGGAACGGCCCCGCCGGGCCGGCCTGAGCACCAAGCGCGAACGCGAACTCCTGGAGGCACTGCGCAAGGCTTCGTGAGCGCCCCCGCGATACACAGGCGAGATGACCAAGACCGAGCGCCACGCCTACTCCTGCGTCGTCATGCTCAGGACTGCTTTGCGGCGGTCTTGACCAGACCGAGCCAGCGCGTCAGCTCGGCATGCAGCTTCGCCTTGTTGTAGACGAGGCCGAGCAGCGTGCCGGCCATGGACTCCTCGGTGCGCAGGAGCGTGGTGCCGTCCGCGCACGGTGCGAGGAGGTGGCGGTGGACGGCGCGTGAGCCCATCGCGGTGCCGGTCCAGGTGATCTCGCGCAGCGGCTCGACAACCGCGAACCGTGAGGCGATTTTCGCCTTCCCATTGACCCAGGTGAACCGCGAATCCACCGCCGCCGTGCCATCCCCGGCGATGTGCACGTCGTGGATGGCCGGGGCGAACGCCGACCAGCCGGCAGGGTCGGCGAGCAGCCCCCATACCCGCTCGGCCGGTGCGTTGATGACCACCTCGTGTGTGGAGCGGATGGGCGCGGCCTCGTCGATTCGGTGCTGCTTGGCGTAGTTCTCGTGGAGCTCGTCGAGCGACGGTCCGCGGTAGCGCATCTCCTGGAACATGGTGCCCCTCCCCATTCATAAGCCGTGACTGGTGCTCTCGTTAGAGAACAGTAGTCACGCTCCACCCCAGCCGTCAAGAACACTGTTCTCGTTTCAGGTCGGCGTTCTTGATCTGTGGCATGCTGAAGGCATGACAGCCATCCCCAACGCCCGGCAGCGGGCCCGTGCAGCACTGGTCGACGACATCAAGGCCGAGGCGTTCCGCCAGTTGTCGGAGCACGGCTCCGCCGGCCTGACACTTCGGGCCGTTGCCCGTGAGCTAGGGATGGTGCCCTCGGCGCTCTACCGCTACTTCCCCGGCCGGGAGCAACTGCTCACCGCCCTGATCATCGACTCATACGGCGACCTCGCCGACCACCTGGACGCCGCGGCGGCTGCCAAGGAGGTGCACCGGGAGCGCTGGCTGGCGGTGTGCCACGGTGTACGGGACTGGGCGCTGGCCCATCCCCACCAGTACGCACTGCTGTACGGCACGACTGTGCCCGGCTACCAGGCACCGCAGGACACGATCACCCACGCCGCCAGGATCCCGCTGCTACTCCTGGGCATCGCATGCGACGCCTGGCGGACCGGACAGCTCACCCAGCCTGCCGACGAACCCTGGACGCACGAGGTTGCCGCGAACGCCGCGACCCTTACCGAGGCAACAGGCCTCCACGACGTCCCGCCCTCACTACTCATGCGCGCCGTCAGCGCCTACACCCAACTCTTCGGAACCATCAGCATGGAACTCTTCGGACACCTCCGCGGCGCCTTCGACAACGACACCGTCTTCTTCGACCACAGCACCACCCTGCTCGCCGACCTCGTCGGATTCCACACCCCCTGACCACAGGAGAAGCGCCCGGGAGACGGGCCTTATCCCCCGGTGCGAGAGCCGCCACCTCGCCCCCGCTCGGCAGCCCTGCACACTGGGCCCGGAACCCCGGCGAGCACTCTCGCAGCCCTCGCCATCTAACTCAGAACGTGATCCGAGAAACAGTGCCTAAGACGCGAGACCCCTGGCAGCACGGTTGATCGTGATTGTGAGTCCGGCTACCAGAAGCTTTGTCGTCGCGCGGGAGCATCCAACCCGTCTTTATTGCGGCCAGGTTGCAAGACGCCCGGTAGGTAAATGCTCCCTATGCTGCTGTGCGATAGACGGTGGTGCGGGTGTAGTGCTCGGCTATCTCATCGCTGGTGGCCATCCAGACGCCGGGGTGATTGGTGACGTATTCCAGGGCCTCGTCGAGGTACTTGAGCCGGAACGCCTGGCCACTGACGAACGGGTGCAGGGCCAGTGCCATCACGCGGCCGCTCGCGGCGGATTCCGCGTATAGCTGGTCGAGTTGGTCCTTGACGATCTGCACGAAATCCGATCCGCTCATGCCGTGCATGGTGAACAGGCCGAGGTCATTCAGCTCTAGCGTGTACGGCACGCTGAGCATCCCGGGCACGTTCAGCCGGTACGGCTGATCGTCGTTCGTCCAGTCCAGTACGTAGTTTAGTCCGAGGTCCGCCAGCAACTGCGGGGTCTGGAAGGTCTCGGTGAGTGCCGGGCCCAGCCAGCCGCGCGGCCGCTGCCCGGTGGCTTTCTCTATGGACTCGACAACGTGCGTCAGGTAGGCGCCCTCGTCGTCGGCCATCTCGGCCTGCAGGGTGGAGTTGTTCTGCCCGTGGGCCAGCCAGGCCCAGTCCCGGGCCCGGCCGGCTTCAATGATCTGTGGATAGCGCTCGGCGACGTCCGAGTTGAGCAGGACGCTCGGGCGCACCCCGTGCCGGTCGAACGACTCGATCATCCGCCAGATGGCTACCCGGGGCCCATAGTCGCGCCAGCCGTAGTTCAGTGGGTCCGGTGTCAGCGCCGCCGTTGCCTCGTTGATGCTCGTCGACGGGCGGTCAACGAGGAAGTGTTCGACGTTCAGGCCGAGGTAGAAGGCGACGCGGGCGCCTCCTGGCCAGTGGATTGGTTCGCGCTCCACGATCGGACTGTAGTCGAAGAGTTCGTTTTCCATGGTTCACCTCAAGATCACTGGTGTGGCGGTTCCTGCTCCCGGTACGGTCCGGGGTTTGTTCAGCTTCGCTGTTGCCCTTGACCTCGAGCAATGCCGTAATCTGGATCGATCAATGAGCCTGATTAATGAATGGTGGAGTGCGTGGAGCGGTACGAGATCGAGGTGTTCCTGGCCCTGGCGGACGAGCTTCACTTCGGTCGCACCGCCGAACGCTTGCGTATCTCTCAGGGTCGGGTCAGCCAGACCGTCAAGGCGCTGGAGCGCCGCTTCGATGTCCTGCTCTTCGAGCGCACCAGCCGACGCGTGGGTCTTACCCCGGTCGGCGAACGCCTCCGTGACGATCTGCTGCCCGCCCAGCGGCTCATCCATCAGGCCATCGCCCGGGTTACTGCTGCCGGTCGAGGCGTCAGCGGTATCCTGCGTATCGGCTACTCCAGCCCGATGGCCGCCCACCTGTTGCTACGGACCATCACGGCGTTCCGCAGGACCTATCCCGACTGCGAGGTGACGATCCAGGAGATACAGCTCTCCGACCCCTATGGTCCGCTCCGTGAGGAGGCGGTGGAACTGCAAGTCAGCGAGCTGCCCGTGATCGAGCCCGATCTCGTCTGCGGGCCCCCGGTGTTCTCCTCCACGGGCGCCCTCATAGTGCCGGCCAGCCATAGCCTCGCCGCCCAGGGGAGCGCAACACTCGAAGACCTTGCGCAGGAAACACTGCTGGTCGTCGGCGGCGCTGCCCCCGAGCACTGGCTCGACTTCTACTATCCGCGCCACACTCCCTCGGGGTCCCCTATCCGGCGCGGCCACAGCGCAATCTCCTGGCACGAGATCCCTCTCCTCGTCGCCGCCGGCGAAGGCGTCTCTATCGCCTGTTCCGACGCCGCACCCCACCACAACACCCCGGGAGTCACCTGGATTCCGCTCCAAGACGCCGTTGCGTTCCAGTACGCGCCGATCTGGCGTAAGCAAGGCGAAACCGCCCGAGTGCGCGCGTTCACCGAGCAACTGCATCGCACCGTGCAGACCACTGCCGCGACGAACTGAGGACCCGGCATCCGTCCGGGTACACCCCGGGCCGGGGTTCCGGTCTCGAACTGCCACTGCTGATCGTCTTTGCGTTGGGCCTCGCCGATATAGCGCGCGAACATCGGAAAACGGCCGGTGCTCACGAGCCAGGCCATCTGCGAGGACGGTCCCGCGCGGGCCTCCTATTGGGTGGACCAGCCGCGGGCGCGCAGCATCTGCGTCAGCATGATCTCCGAGTCCACCGCGCCGTGCACATAGGCGGTGAGAGTGTTGTAGACCGCCATGGCGGTGTCCGGGTCGTGACCGAGGCCGTCGAGTGCGGCCAGGAAGGCCTCGGGCACGGTCAGCTGGTTCGGGGTCTGCGCGCACCACGTCGCCCTCGTCACCCACGAGTGCCGCAGACCCCTACCTGTCCCCGGACGCCGATCGGGTCCTGGTCGGCTACCCCCGGCTCATGCCCCTGGACACCACCAAGTGCCCCGCCCCCCGGCCAGAGCGAACTGCCCTTCGCCGACATCCCCTAGGACGCACTGCCCGTCCTGGACCAGGCCCAAAAGCGCCTGGACGACATCATGAAGAGGGCCGCCGCAGACACCAGTGCCGACTTCGTCCATCTCTAGGACCACACCACCGGCAACACCGCGTGCGACGGCGTCAACCGCGGCATCGGCGGACTCCTGGAAGACTCCAAGGTCGCATTCGGGCCCCAGGCACTCCCGTGGTACGCCCACCCCAACGAAAAGCGCCGCGACATCCAGGCCCAGCGCACAGCCGCCAGGATCGAAGAAGTCCTCAACCGCTGACAGCTCGAAGCCGCTGCTCCAGCCCTTGAAGAGGCAGGAGCAGCGGCTTCGATGAGGGTCAGGGGGTCAGGTGGCGAGGCGCCGGCCCCGGTCGTCGCAGGGCAGCTCGCGGTCGGGGTGATGGGCGAGGCAGTCACGGTTCGCCTGGCGTTCGTTGTTCTTGCGAGGCAGGCAGATTCCGAGGGCGACCACCGTCACGAAGAGCGTCGCGAGCAGGAACCAGAAGATGGCGCTCGGAATGCTCGCGTTGGCCTGCGTCAGGCGCTCCTCGCGCTCGTCGGAACGCTTGTTGTCGGCGGCGATCAGCATCCCGAAGACCGGCTCGCCCTCCAACGACCTGAACGAGCGCCTTACCTGCGTCGACCACACACTCGGCGCCGTGGACCCGTTGCCGTCCGACATCGCCGGCCACTCCACGAACCGCACCGCAGGCGCATAACAGACGGCGTCCGCCTGAATCTGCGCCCGCTGCGCCTCGGGCGCGTACTCGGAGACCTCGACGAGCTGATCCAGAGCCTTGGCCCCACCGCGCGATGCCTGCTCGGCTTTGCCGTAGGAGCCGTTCGCGGTGACCAGTACGAACGCCAGCAGCAGCTCGGTCAGAGTAAGAAGCGGCCCGACCAGGGCCTTGACTGCCATGCCCGTGTCGTCGTCCTCACTCACCAACCTAGGCCGCAGCCAGCGGTTGGCCGCCAGACCGGCAAGCAAAGCAATGACAGCGACAACGATCACGAGAACCACGAACAGTCACCTCCAGGAGCCGGGCGAACAAGAACTGCCCGAACGCCGGACCCAGGCTGCGGGACGGAGCGGGAACGGAAGCAGGGCGGAGAGGCATCGCGATCATGACGCGCCCCGCGCCCCGTCCTGCTCGCAGAATCGTTCGCCCGCCCCCGAACGGGTTAATCCCCTTGCGCCATGAAGACGCGCCAACTCACCGGACGCAGTCAGACAGACCTGCGCATGATGCAGGACACGCTCTTTGAAGACGACCGCGAGCCTCCGCACCCTGAAACCCAGCACCGGGCACCGGGCACCGGGCACCGGGCAGGCGTACCGCATATGCCCGCGAGGCGCGAGGATCCTGCACATGACGAGCCATGAACCCCGCAAGCCGGCAGGGCGGTGCCGGTGCTCGCCCCGCGCGGAGACCTCGACATCGACGCCCTGCCCCCGCTTCAAGCCAAGGCCGGCACCGCGCTCGCCGAGCACGGAGCGCTGATCCTCGACGCAGGCGGCATCGAGTTCGCCGACTCCTCCTTCCTGCACCTGCTCGTGGCCCTCCACCACCAGGGCGACCTCAAAATCGCCAACCCGTCCTACGCCGTACAACGCCTCCTGCACGTCGTCGGCGCCGACACTCTCCTCAGCCTGCGCCCCACCCTCGACGCTACGATCGCAGGACAGTGCGGACCATTTGTACAGGCGGATCGAACCTGGGGCGGTCATGGAGGATTTGCGAGCGAGCGACCCGCGACAGGTCGGCCCCTACGCACTGCAGGCGCGGCTGGGGCAGGGCGGGATGGGCAGGGTCTTTCTGGGCCGGTCGCCGTCCGGCCGGACGGTGGCGGTCAAAGTGGTCCACGAGCGCTTGGCGCGGCAGAGGGACTTCCGGCGGCGGTTCGCCCAGGAGGTGGCCTCGATCCGGGCGGTGAGTGGCGCGTTCACCGCGCCGCTGGTGGGTGCCGGACCGGATGACGATCTGCCGTGGCTGGCGACCGTATATGTACCGGGGCCGAGCCTGGCCGAGGCGGTGGCCGAGGCTGGGCCGTTCCCGCTGGAGTCGCTGTGGCCGCTGGCCGCCGGACTCGCTGAGGGCCTGCAGGACATCCACGCCGCCCGAGTGGTGCACCGCGATCTGAAGCCAGCCAACGTGCTGTTGACCACCGACGGGCCGCGAGTGATCGACTTCGGCATCGCCCGCGCCCTCGATTACGCCCCCCTGACCCCGGACAGCGTGGTCATCGGCACCCCGGGGTTCATGTCACCCGAGCAGATCGGCGCCGGCATACTCGGCCCCAGCAGCGACGTGTTCACGCTCGGCCTCGTACTCGCCTTCGCCGCCACCGGACAGAGCCCGTTCGGCAGCGGCCCGCCACTGGCCATGATGCACCGCATCGTCCACGACACAGCAGACCTCGAAGGCGTTCCTGAACCGCTCTGCGACCTGGTCACCGCTTGCCTGGCCAAGGAACCCTCCGAGCGGCCGACCCCGCCCGAAGTCCTACGGGCCGTCACCGCATCCTGGTCTCCGCCCGAACAGTGGCCGAGCAGCACTCCGTGGCCCACCCCCGTGGCCAGGCTTCTCCCCCGTCACAGCCTCGTCCGCCCGGGTCCGAAATCAGCTGTCGAGGCCCCGGCGACCCGGGAGGAGCTGACTCTTCGGTACACCCGGATCCAGCGGAACGAGCACGATCTGGATCCGGCAGCTGCGGCGCGGCAGATGGAGCAGCTGGCCGCCGATCAGGCACGGCTCCTCGGTTCAGATCATCCCGACGCTGTCCAGAGCCGCCACATGCACGCGTTCTACCTCGGCATCGCCGGGCAGCCCGCGAAGGCGGCACGGCTGATGGCTGGGGTGCTCGCGGACCGAAGTCGATGCCTTGGGCCCGACCACGAGGAGACTCTTCGCAGCGGACAACTGCACGCGCTCTTCCTCGGCAAGGGCGGCGACCCTGCGCAGGCGGCACGGCTGTTGGCACAAAATGCACTCGCCCGGACCCGGGTCCTCGGCCCTGACCACAGATCCACCCTGTGGAGCCGGCACCTGCACGCAGACTTCGTCTACGCAACCGGGGACCACACGGAAGCGCGGCGGCTGATGGCCGGCGTAGTGGCAGACCTGGAACGAGTCCTGGGACCCGACCACTCCGCTACCCGTTCCAGCAGACACGTGCTCGCGGCCTATCTCCCCACCAACGATTCGCCCCCCACCGCAAGTCGACCGCGGTAGCGACCCCCGCTTTCCTGTCTTGGTTGACCCGCCCCGGGGGCGGGTGTTCACTCGGCTCTATGGGCTTTTGGGTCGTGATTGGCTTAGTTGCGTTGGCGTGGTGGCTCGCTGCGCGTGATCCGACGAAGAGATCGAAGGGGCATGGATCCGCGGCCGGCATGGACAGCGAGTACGACGAATTGTGGCCGCGGCGGGACAATTGGAGGCCGTAGCAGCCCTTGGGAGTAGCAGCGAAGGCCAGAGGGACGACCACCTGACCGGTTTCCCGCTTCAACATTTATCCAGTCAGGTGAGCCGGCGTGACAACCAGCGGCCGGACTGCCGCTCTGGCACCGCGTCGCGCTGCTCCTGTCGTGGCGCTCGGGACGGTGGTGGAGTCACGAACTCGGGCACCGAGCTGCGTGAAGCGCTCAGCAAGGGGGTCGAGAAGCTGGAAGCGAGCGGGCAGGCCGCGCAGGAGGAGACGACCCGCAACGTCGTCGACGAACTCGGACGGATGCGCGGCAACCTCCGCGAGACACGAGACCGGCTGTCCGCCGGCGAGAGGGCACTGAACGAAGAAGTAGGTCACGCCGTCGCCGAACTGCGATCCGAGTTCCGCGGCGTAAGAGAAGCGGTCGAGGGCCTGGCCGTACGCGAAGGGGCCGGTCTGGTATGCGGATGCTCCATACCAGGCCCGGCCGCTGCACCTCTCCGCTCAGTGGCTTCGTCGACTGCAAGTAACGGCAGTTGTCGATGGTTCTGAGCGGCATTGAGTGCCCGACGGGCGACAGAATGTTGACGAGTTCCGACGGCGCTGTGGGCACTCGGAGGCCGGAGTCGGGCACAGCAGGGCTTCGCCCCGGTTATAGGGAGGGTGTGGTCGGCGAGACTCTCAATGCCTACAGCCGGATCATCCTCGTGCCCGCGCGGGTGGGAAGGCCCTTCTGCGGCCGGTCAAGCCCGTCTACGATCTTGTGCCTGGTTTGGGGGAGGACGTGGACGGGGAGGCGAACGGGTGGCTGAGACTATGTTCCGCAGGTTGCGTGGGCTGTGCCGGCAGCAACGCCCGCAGGAGGCGGCGGTCTTCGAAGCCGACATCACAGCGTTCGGCGAGGAACTGGCGCGCGCTGAACTCGTCCCGGTGGACCAGGAAACCGCCGCTCTCGCCCTTGCTGACTACGAGCGGGCGCTCGATGCCTACGAACGGGCGAAGCGGACACTGGTGGGCGGCCACGGCCGCAACAACCAGAAGGCCGAGGCCGCCGCGCTCGCCTTGGAGGAGGGGCGACACGCCCTGGCCTGCGCGCAGGCCAGGGCTGAAGGTATGCCTCTGCCGAAGCTACAGCCCCCGTGCTTCTTCGACCCCCGTCATGGACCGTCGGTGACCCGGGTCTCCTGGAAGCCTCCGGAGGGGGAGCCGCGTCCCATCGACGTCTGCGCGGCGGATGCGGTCCGGCTCGGGGACAACCGGCCCCCCATCGCCACTGACAGACCCTTGAACCGGCGCCCAGATCGTGCCGTGCCCAAGGAACAATCCGCCGAACCCGTGGGGCGGTCCGCCGCCCCCGCGCCGGGCAGGCGTCGGCATCCCTATGCATCTGGCCACCTGTCACCCCCGTCGCACAGCGCGCAGAGGGCCAGGGCGAGGGCAAGGCGAGGCTCCGACGCCCGGAACCGGGCCGGCTGCTCCTGGTGGTCCGGCTCGACGGTCCCGGCCGCGTAGACCTCCCCGGCTTCCCAGCCTCCCGCAGCGTCACGGCCGGTTCCAGCCTGCGCCGCATGATCGTCCCGCTGCCGGCGGACGGCGGTGAGTACATCGGAGTCCGGATCCAGGCGTCAGGGCCGTGGCGTGCCTGGCTACATCCGCCCCAGCACATCCCCGTTCTGAAGTCCCGGCTCAACTCCCGCGGCCCATACGTCTTCCGGTACACCGGCGGCCCGGCCACCCTGATGCTCAGGCAGCACGGAAGCGGCGCCCTCCGCCTCCACGAGCTGACGGAAGCTTTCGAAACGGGGCTGCCGCTGTACACAGGCAACGGCACCTGCAACGGCCAAACCCGCCTGACCGGACCTATCCTGATCCGCGTTCGCTCCAGCGGGAACTGGCACCTCACTCTCCAGTGAGCACTCCCTGCAGAAAGACGAAGGGCGCGGGCCACCTCGGCACCGGCGGTGCGCCAAGAGCGGCGCCATCAACGACGCTCGTGCCGTCGCCGGCGCGCCTCGATCCATGAGCACCTGGATACTGCTCTGGCAAGAATCCCAGCGCCTCCCGAACTCAGCGATATTGCCCGGCCCTTGATCCAGGCACCTCCCGAACACGTCGACAAGTGACTTCACTACTGCTCGATAGAGCCACACGGGGGCGGGGGCGCGGGCGGGTGGTACACGTCATCAAGGACGCCTTGGCTACGCCGGACAGGGACACGGGCAGTCTGCGGGGGCACCCCTTGACCACGGTCTGACGGTTGCCTGGCAGCGCACGTGTCAAGACATCTCAGGGGGTTGACACGTCAAGCCGCCTACCTGGTCGGGTGACGGGAGGCCGAGGGGTGCTTCAACGATCGGTATACGTCACCATGGTCTGCCGGGCGGACAGCATGTGGTTCCCCGGTAGGAGCGGTCTGTCGGTGAGGGTGGGGTCCGTGGATCAGAGCGAAGACCAGATCTTGGCTGAGGAGCTTGCTGCTCTCGGCGCGGTGGGTGGGGGTAGTGGCCGCTTGGTCCGGATGGTGGCCAAGCTGATGAGGAAGAACGTCCATGAGGTCGATCTGCTTGTTCCCTTGCCTTTCGACGATGCGGTGAAGCGCGTCTCCGGTGTGCTCGGGAGGGCGGGCCACGTTATTGAGACCGTGCCAGTTCGCCTTGGTGAGGACGAAACTATCCGCATCGTCGCCAGCGACGGTGCTGGCGGTCTGAATCCCGTAGTGGTGACCGCGCGCGTGCTGAAGGCCGATGGGGACAACTCGGAAGTCTGGCTTCGTGCAGCTGCCAAAGAGGGTCTGATCAGGCAGCGAGCCGGGGAGAAGACCGCCGTCCGTCTCGCCGCCCAGTTGAGCAGGGCAACCGGAGCGGACAGGGCAGGCGAGTGAGCGGCAAGCCGACAGCGGCCCTGACTATGTCTGAACGCTCGACGCTTCCGGAAACAGAGCCAGCGGCGCGAAGGCGCGTTGTTCGTCGAAGAACTGCCGAGTCTTGAGGCAGTGATGGAGCTGGCCGAGGAAGCGGTTCAGCAAGTTCCGTTGTGCGGCGGCGTGCCAGTCTCCGTGGTCGCGTCGGCGTCGGTAGTGCGCGTTCGCTCCTGGTGAGGCGGTGAGGGCGGCGAAGGCCCAGAGGAAGCCGGCGTTGATGAGGCGGTTGTTCTTGACAAAGCGACGTCCGACGAAGCGCTTCTTGCCGGAGGCCCTGGTGATGGGCGCAGATCCGGCGTACGACTTCAGCGCATGGGCGTCGGTGAACCGTGCCCGGTCGTCGCCCAGCTCGGCGAGGACGCGGGCGCCGAGCATTGGGCCCAAGGCCGGGGAAGCAGAGCAAAATCTCGCTGTCGGCGTGCTGATGAAAGGCGGCTGTGGCTGCCTCCGCGAGGTCGTCTGCGGCCTGGCAGGTGGCGTCCAGCTGCTTAAGACCGTGTCCTATGTGGTGAGGCGGACGAGTCGTTTGTAGCAGCAGAGGGCGGCTGCGAGGCCGAGGAAGGCCAGGTAGTTGCGGGGTTGGCGTTCGTAGCGGTGGTTGAGCCGGCGGTAGCCGGTGAGCCAGGACATGGTTCGCTCGATGATCCACCGGCGTCGCCCGAGACGTTCGCTGGACTCGATGCCTTTGCGGGCGATGCGGACTCCGATGTGCTTGCCCCAGAGCCATTTCCGCAGGTGGGGAATGTCGTAGGCCTTGTCGGCGTGGAGGCGCTGGGGCTTGAAATACCGGCCGCGGTGGGGTCGCGTCTCGTTTGGTTGCCCATGATCATGGGTTTCAACCCGAGGCTGTCGTGGGTGTTGGCGGCGGAGACACCGACAACGAGGGGCAGGCCGTTCGCGTCCGACAGGACGTGCATCTTGGAGCCCGGATTGCCCCGGTCCACGGGGCTCGGACCTGTGAGTTTGCCCCCCTTTTTAGCCCTCACATGGGCGGATTCGAGCACGGCCCGGGACAGGTCGAGCAGACCGGCGTCGGCCCGCCGGTGCAGGATCTCCTCGCGCAGCCGGCCCCAGACGCCGGCTCTTGACCAGATCAGAAACCTTCGGTGGGCTGTCGACTTCGATATCCCGAAGCACGGCGGCAAGGCACGCCAAGCGCATCCGCTGACCAGGACGTAGATGATCGCGGCGAACAGCGTCTCATCAGGTGTGTCCTGCGTCCCGCCGCCCTGCGGCCGCACCTTCGGCGGTGGGATCAACGGCTCCGCGACCTCCCACAGCCCGTCCGGAACAATCCAACTCCAAGTACCCGCCCCATGCTCAGGCCAACGAGCTGAATCCACATAGGACATGGTCTTACTCCGGCAATCTCGATCCATCCGAACCGGCCCGCCGATGATTTCGACGGGCCGCCCGAAAGGATAAGACTAGTCCTCTTCTACGAAAAGCTCACCGGTGTAATGCCCCTTCAGCCATTGCACTTGCGTTGGCCTGAAGCCGGTTCCTTCAAGGGCGTATTCTTCAACCACCGGGTAAATGCTAGACAAAGGCAGCACGCTGAGCCGGTCGAAGAATGTAGGGCTCCCAAGGTCAGAAACAACCCCGGGGTCAAGATGGGGGGGAGTCGGATTCATCGACACCCAAGCGTTGCATGCAACCTCGTGACCCATCTCCGCTGAAACGCGACGAGCGATGCCCCCGTCACAATACCACAGAATTCCTGCAAACCCAGACTGAAAATCAATTCCGATTGACAGTATGTTATCTTGCGCGGAACCAGTGCGCCTATCAGCCTCGACATCCCAAACGATCTGAAATGCCAATTCCGCCGATGCCTTTTTTCGGTCGCCCTCAGCAAGAACCGCATCGAGGTAATCACGCACCTCGCTTCGGGTTTCCAAGTACAACGGCACTTCCCCCAGCACCTTCAACGTCATTTAAGGCCTCTTTCCCCAGAGAACTGCCATACCCCCTGGGAAGTATACGGTGAGCTTAGACCCTGCAGGCAGGATGTACCCGACGGCGTCGCTGCAGTTTTGGGCTTTTGAGCACACTCCGGCGTTGTTGTTGATGACGACCGTGGCGCTTTCTATGTTATTTTGATCCATCCAGACAGCGTACTTCGTTTCGACGTGGGATGATGCCTTGTACAACGGATTTTTCCCTGTCGGAAACCCTGGCTTCCCGTATAGCCGCTTCTGCGCCTCGGCCCACAATAGATCGGCGTACGAATTGCCGACCCCATCGGGCCATTTCTCTCCGCTCTTCATCTGCTCAATTCCCGGTGGCAGATCAGGGATTGGATTTCCTTCGTCGTCCAGCAACTCGCCAATAGTTTTGCCCTTTTCCTTCCATTCGGGAAGGTGGTCGAGAATGTCATCGACCCATTTTTTGCACTCTTCGGATCCGCTTGCAAGGCTTCTCGACGCACGAGATGCTCCTGCTACGACGAGACATTCGACGGCACGCCTGGCTCCGCGCGCATTCTTTAGCGCTTCGACGCCTTCGCCGATCTTGCCCAGCAGTTTGAGCTTGCCCCAAGGGGGGACACCCAGGGCCGCCATTGCGCAATCTACGGTTGCAGAATCTTTTATACATGCTTGTATATCCGCGAGCCCAGTGACTCCCCACACCACGGCGTGGGAGGTGGTCCCGGGCTGCGTGGTGTCGTAGATCCACCGGAAGATGGGCCGTTCGCAGGGTGCTGGGAAGTACCGGCCCGGAATGCACCTCTTCTTTCGTGGGCCTTCCTGTTCCTTACGTTCGGCTTCGGCCTGTCGTTATGCTTCTGCCAGCTCTTCTTCGGCGAGTTTGAGTGTCTGTTTCCAGGCGGCAGCGGCCTCTGACTTTTCTTGTTCTTCACTCTTGCCTGCTGCGATCACGGAGGCGTGAGCATCGTTCTTTGCTCTATCCACCCTCTTTGCTGAATCGCGGGCGTAGGCTGCGGAGAATTCTGCGCGCGCTGCTGAGTCTTCTGCTTCGGCAGCGTCGGCATCGGCCCGGTTGGCGGCGTCGCGTGCGGTAGCTGCTGAGGCAGCTGCCTCAGGCCTCGTTCATGACCAGAACGTGGTCGAGCATCTCTCGGCGGATCGTGCCGATGACGCGCTCGCAGTGGGCGTCATCCGCGGCGCTCGGGGTGCGCTGAGCAGCACGTCGATGCCTTCGGCCTCGAAGACGGCGTCGAAGGGCTCGGTGTACTTGCTGTCGCGATCGCGCAGCACGAATCGGACCGACCCGACGCGGGTGCCGAGGTCGGCGGTGAGGTTGCGGGCCTGCTGGACCGCCCACTTGGCGGTCGGGTGCGCGGTCACGCCGGTGATGTGCAGCTTGCGCGTGCCGTGTTCCAGTGACGCCAGCGCATACAGCCGCTTGCCGGTGATCGTGTCGATGTGGAAGAAGTCCGCCGCGACGATGCCCTCGGCCTGGACGGTCAGGAATTCCGGCCAGCTCGGGCCGGTGCGACGCGGGGCCGGGTCGACGCCAGCCGCGTGCAGGATCTGCCAGACCGTGGACGGCGCGATCGAATGCCCCAACCTGGCCAGTTCACCCTTGATCCGCCGGTGACCCCACCGCGGGTTCTCCTGCGCCAGACGCAGCACCAGTTTCTTGAGCGCGGCCGCCGTCGGTGGGCGGCCGGTGCGCCGACGTCGGTCGGAGTAGTCCCACCGTTTCGCGATCAGCCTGCGGTGCCAGGCCAACAGCGTCCCCGGGGTGACCGGGAACGCCTGCCCCCAGGCGCACCGCGGTATCAGCGACGACAGCGCGGCCAGCCAGAACCGGTCCGTGGGCTCGTAACGGACCGGACCAGCGAGTTGCCGTCGCAGCACCGCGTTCTCATGCCGCAGCACCAGTAGTTCGGCGTCCTTGGCCGTGTGCCGGCGCAGCAGGACGCCCGGCACGGATAGCAACGCACGGGTGATCCGATACACCGTCGAGGTGATCACCCGCGTAGCATCCCAGCCGCCAGCGAACGCCTCCCCCGCGTAGTCGAGCGGGTCGAAATGCGGCGGACAGCCAGCGAGGGACCCGAGCTTTCTGCGGTTACGTGCCTGGTCGGCCTTGTTGGGGATGGTGCAGCAGATTCCGCGGCGACGCAGGTATGCACGGTTTTTCCGGGAGGCGTATGCCTTGTCAGCCCGCACGCGATCGGGGCGGACGCGCGGTCGGCCCGGCCCGATGCGGGGTACGCGAAACTTTTCCAGCACGGGTTCGAACTGCGGCGAGTCCCCGCGCTGCCCTGCCGTCACCACGATCGACATGGGCTTCTGCCCCTGTTCAACAGACAGGTGCAGCTTGGTGGTGAACCCACCGCGCGAGCGTCCCAGCCCGTGATCCTCAGGTTCGGCGAACACGCCACCTGGTGGTTCCTTCTGCAGATCACCCCGTGTTCGGCCCCCGGCTGCGTGCTGATGGGCACGGCAGACCGTGGAATCGACGTTCAGGTCCCATGTAATCGCACCCTTCGCATCGGCCAAGGACTGGCGTCGGGTGAGGATCCGGTGCCAAGTGCCGTCCCGCTGCCACCGGCGGAACAGGTCATAAATCCGGTTCCATGGACCGTACTCGACGGGCACGTCCCGCCACGGAACACCGGTCCGGACCCGGAACCGTATGCCGTCAATCAACTGCCGTCGAGACCAGACGGCCGGCCGCCCCGCCTTCGCACCCTTCGGCAACAGCGCTTCCAGCACCGCCCACTGCTCGTCCGTGAGATCTCCCCACCCCATGAACCGTGATCATTCACTGCTCAAGATCTACTTTCGATACACGGCCTAGCTGTATTGATCACGAGCGTTGTTGACACTCGGCAGGTCTTGAACATGGCGAAGACCTCCGATGTGGTGGAGCTGTCTAGGAACACACCACACGGAGGTC
>NZ_JBMNDO010000111.1:0-26497 GCF_052542855.1 Streptomyces sp. SAS_281 | reverse complement strand
CTCCCCCCCCCCCCCCCCCCCCCCCCCCCCCGGGGGGTGTCGGCTACGCCTTCACGAACAGCCTGTAGAACACGGCCGAGGACCACAGCGGGTGGAACATGGCGCCGCCGACCTTGGAGCCGTACAGGTAGAAGCGGCGCTGGAACGTCTCGGGGATGATCGGCGCCTCCTCCGTCATGATCCGCTTGTCGAGCGCGGCCCACTGCTTGCCGGCCTCGACCGGGTCGGCGATGGTGACGTTCTTCTTGATGGCCTCGTTGACCCAGTCGACGTTCAGCTGCGAGATGTTGTTCGCGCCGTCCGCGATGGTGCCGCCGTCGAACAGCGGCTGCACCAGCGTGTAGCCGGTCGGCCAGTCCGGGGACCAGCCGAACCACATCACGTCGAACTTGTTGTCGATCTTCTGGATGCCGTCGTAGTAGCTGGTGGACTCCATCGGCTTGAGGACGGGCTCGAAGCCGGCGGCCTTGAGCGCGTTCTCGATGACGACCTTGGTCTTGTCGTAGATGTTGGTCTGCGGGAAGGCGTAGACGATCTTCTGACCCTCCTTGCCCGCCTCCTTGAGCAGCGCCTTCGCCTTCTCCGGGTCGCCCTGCGGCTTCTTCAGCTTGCCGTAGACGTCGTCCTTGGCGTAGCCCATGATGTCGGGGCTCAGGATGGACGTGGCGTAGTCGCCGGCCGAGGGACCACCGTAGATCTTGCGGATCTGCTCCAGCGGCCAGGCGTGGATCAGGGCCTGGCGCACCTTCAGGTCGGTGATGCGCTTGGTGTTGATCGCGTAGTAGTAGAGGCCGGTGAGCAGACCGTTGAAGGTGCGCTTCTTCAGCTCCGGGTCGGTGAGGACCTTCTGGATGCGCTCGGCCGGGACGCCGCTGTACGCCATGACGGCGTACTGGTCGTCGCCGGAGTCGGCGATCAGGCGGTCGGCCGCCTGGAGGGCCTCGGGGCCGAACTCGTACACGAACTCGTCCGGGTACGCGGTGCGGATCGCGTCGGTGCTCGGGTCCCAGTGCTCGTTGCGGACCAGCGTCATCGACTTGTCGACGGAGTGCGACTTGATGCGGTACGGGCCGGCCGAGACCGGGTCCTTGTCGTACTTCTCCTTGCTGTCGCCCTTGACCGGGACGGCGCCGTAGGAGCTCATCGCCAGGGTGAAGTTGAAGTCCGGGCGGGTCTCGGCGAGCTTGAAGGTAATGGTCTTGGCGGCCTTGTCGATCACGACCGAGTCGAGGTGCTTGCCGCTGAAGGGGCCCTTGTACTTCCCGCGGAAGTCGGCGGAGCCGGTGAGCGCCTGCTGGGCGTAGCCGGCGCCCTCGGTGGTGAAGCTGGCGAAGCCGCGCTCGATGCCGTGGCGCACGTCCTCGACGGTCAGCTCCTTGCCGTCCTCCCACTTGAGGCCGTCCTTGAGCGTGAACGCCCAGGTCTTGCCGCCGTCCTTCGTGGTGCCGGCGTCGGTGGCGAGGTCGCCCACGAGCTTCATCGAGCCGTCGGCGGCGATCTTGTAGCCGGTCAGGCAGCGGATGAAGAGGTCACCGACCGCGGAGTTCCAGGAGAAGTAGATGCGCTGCGGGTCCAGGTGGGAGAAGTCGTCCGGAGCGATGCCGCGGATCGTCCCGCCCTTCTTGGCGCCGGGGACCTCGGGAGCGGGGCCGGTGGAGTCCTCCTTGGTGCCGACGACCACCGAGCCGGTGTACTTGTCGGTGCCGCCGTGGCCCTTGCTGCCGTCCTTGCCGGTGCTGGAGCTGCCGCTGCTGCAGGCGGTGAGCACCATCGAGCCGCCGGCCGCGACCGACGTGGCGATGACGAAGTTTCTGCGGGAGAGAGACATGGCTTCCTGCTCTGGTCGAGTGGAGAAACGGTGGATCCGGGTGGGCCCCGTCGCCCGTCCGGAGTACGGCGGATTCAGCGCTTGGTCTTGGGGTCCAGCGCGTCGCGCACGGAGTCGCCGAGGAGGTTGAAGGCGATCACGAAGATGACCATCGACGCGCCGGGGAAGAGCATGAACGTGATGTCGCTCTGGTAGACGTCCGAGCCGCGCTGGATCATCACGCCCCAGTCCGGGGTCGGTGACGTCAGTCCGACGCCGAGGAAAGCGAGACCCGCCTCCGCCGTCACGTACGCGGGCAGCGCGAGCGTGGCCTGGATCAGGATCGGCGTCCAGAGGTTGGGCAGCAGTTCCTTGAAGATGATCCGTGCCGGGGAGGCGCCGGTGACCTTGGCGGCCTCCACGAACTCGCGCTCACGTAGGGCCAGCACCTCACCGCGTAGCAGACGGGCGATGGACGCCCAGCCGAAGGCGGCCATGACCGCGATGAGGGTGACCACGGTCAGCCAGACCGGGGTGTTCTCCTCCGGGTCGACCAGGATCGAGAGCAGTACGGGCCAGAAGGCGATGAAGAAGAGGGTGGACGGGAAGGCCAGCAGGATGTCGATGACCCGGCCGACCAGGTAGTCCGTCTTGCCCCCGAGATAGCCGGCCGTGATGCCCACGGCGACGCCGACCACGGTGAGCAGCAGTGTGGTCGCCGCGGCGATCAGCAGGGAGTTGCGGATGCCGTAGAGCAGGAAGGTGAAGACGTCCCGGCCGAGACCGGGCTCGATGCCGAACCAGAAGTCGCCGCTGATGCCGCCGTTGGGGAGGACCGGGGAACCGAAGTCGTCCAGCAGGCTGGTGTCGTTCTGCCCGTACGTCGTGTACGGGTCCTTTCCGTACAGCTTCGCGATCAACGGGGCGGCGATACCCACCGCGAAGAAGAAAATGACGACAATGCCGGAAATCATTCCGGTGCGGTCCCGCTTGAAACGGCGCCAGGCGAGCTTTCCGGGCGACCGGCCGTCACCTCCCTTTCGTGCGGCGGTCTCCGGCGGAACGGCCGCCGTCACATCCGCCGCCTCAAGGGGGGCTGCTGCGTTCGAGGTTGGAATCGTCATGGTGCTCCTGGCCCGGAGGGTCGAAGGACTCCGCAGGGCACACCCACGGGCTACCCGGACTTTTTCAACGCAATTCACGCAGGGTCAATGAATGTCGAGTTGCCTTGGTCCGCTCTTTGGCAGCTTGGTCCGTTCGTGACCTCCTCATGGCGAGTCTTTTGCCTTGCGTTTGCCCGACTCGGGGCATATTGACCTGCAATTCCATTCAATCCGGGCAATGAGTCCGATATCCGGGCGGCATTGTCTCGGAATTCGTACATCCGGATGCGGCGCTATGCGGCCGATGCCGGTTCGTTGCCTCGCCGTTACCGCTTAGCCCTCGTCAGAGGGGGTGGGAGGGCCTGTCGCGGTGTCGTGTGCGCGTCCGGTATCCGGTGTCCGGGCGTGCGGGCGGAGGATTGACCGGCCCCGCTCTGCCCGAATGGGGGGAGTAGATGTGCGTACGCACCGCTATGCGGTGATATTTGACCTCACGTAAGCCGGAGCAGAACGAGGAGGCACTCCATGCGCGGAGCCACACACGTCAAGTGGGCCGCATGCGCGGCGGCCGTCGCCCTGGCGGCGACGGCCTGCGGCGGGGGCGACAGCGGTGGCGGTGGAGGTGGCGCCGACGGGATCGTCAGCTCGTCCTGGGGTGACCCGCAGAACCCCCTGGAGCCGGCCAACACCAACGAGGTGCAGGGCGGCAAGGTGCTCGACATGATCTTCCGGGGTCTGAAGAAGTACGACCCGAAGACCGGCGAGGCCACGAACATGCTCGCCGACAAGATCGAGACCAAGGACAACCAGAACTTCACCGTCACGGTGAAGGACGGCTGGACCTTCAGCAACGGCGAGAAGATCACCGCCAAGTCCTTCGTGGACGCCTGGAACTACGGCGCCCTCCTGAAGAACAACCAGAAGAACGCCTACTTCTTCGGCTACATCGACGGCTACGACAAGGTCCACCCCGAGTCCGGGAAGGCCACCGCCTCCAAGCTGTCCGGCCTCAAGGTCGTGGACGACAAGACCTTCACGGTCAAGCTGTCGCAGAAGTTCTCGCTGTGGCCCGACACCCTCGGCTACCCGGCCTTCGCCCCGCTTCCCAAGGCCTTCTACACCGACCACGCCGGCTGGCTCTCCAAGCCCGTCGGCAACGGCCCGTACACCATCGACAAGTACACCAAGGGCTCCTCGATGAGCCTGCGCAAGTGGGACGACTACCCCGGTGACGACAAGGCGCAGAACGGCGGCATCGACCTCAAGGTCTACACCGACAACAACACCGCCTACACCGACCTGACGGCCGGCAACCTCGACCTCGTGGACGACGTGCCCGCCTCGCAGCTCAAGAACGTCAAGTCGGACCTCGGCGACCGCTACATCAACACCCCGGCCGGCATCATCCAGACCCTCGCGTTCCCCTTCTACGACAAGAACTGGAACACCCCCGGCGCGATCAAGGTCCGCCAGGGCCTGTCGATGGCGATCAACCGCCAGCAGAT
The DNA here is from genome assembly GCF_052542855.1 of Streptomyces sp. SAS_281. Taxonomy (NCBI): domain Bacteria; kingdom Bacillati; phylum Actinomycetota; class Actinomycetes; order Kitasatosporales; family Streptomycetaceae; genus Streptomyces; species Streptomyces sp. SAS_281. Next base: position 22,082 of record NZ_JBMNDO010000111.1, on the reverse strand, counting down.
CACCGACCAGATCTTCCAGAAGACCCGCACCCCCGCGTCCGACTGGACCTCCCCGGTCCTCGGCGAGGACGGCGGCTTCAAGAAGGGGCTCTGCGGCAAGGAGTGCACGTACAACGCCGCCGAGGCGAAGAAGATGATCGAGGACGGCGGCGGCATCCCCGGCGGCCAGCTCAAGATCTCGTACAACGGTGACACCGGCTCGCACAAGGAATGGGTCGACGCCGTCTGCAACAGCATCAACAAGGTCATGGGCAACAACAGGGCGTGCGTGGGCGCCCCCGTCGGCACCTTCGCCGACTTCCGCAGCCAGGTCTCCCAGCAGAAGCTGCACGGCGCCTGGCGCGCGGGCTGGCAGATGGACTACCCGCTCATCCAGAACTTCCTGCAGCCCGTGTACTACACCAACGCCTCGTCCAACGACGGCAAGTGGAACAACAAGCAGTTCGACGACCTCGTGGACAAGGCCAACGCCGAGTCCGACAAGGCCAAGGCCGTCTCCACCTTCCAGGACGCCGAGAAGGTCATGGTCCAGCAGATGCCCGTCATCCCGCTCTGGTACCAGAACGGCAGCGCCGGCTACTCGGAGAACGTCACCAACGTCTCGCTGAACCAGTTCAGCGTCCCGGTGTACGAGCAGATCAAGGTCAAGTAAGGGACGAAGCCGGGTGACCCGTGCGGTGACGCACCGGCCGCCCGGCTTCCCCGTCCCCCGACTCCTCAGCCTCCGTCCCCGCGACCCCCGGAGCCCTTCATGGGACGTTATGTGATCCGGCGGCTGCTGCAGATGATCCCGGTCTTCTTCGGCACCACGCTGTTGATCTTCCTGATGGTGAACGTGATGGGCGACCCCATCGCCGGCCTCTGCGGCGACCGCCAGTGCGACCCGGCGACCGCCGCCCAACTCCGCGCGGAATTCGGCCTCGACAAGCCGGTGTGGCAGCAATACCTCACCTACATGGGCAACGTCTTCACCGGCGACTTCGGCACCGCGTTCAACGGGCAGGAGGTCACCGAGCTGATGGGCACCGCCTTCCCCATCACCATCCGCCTCACCCTCGTCGCGATCGTCTTCGAGATCGTCATCGGCATCAGCCTCGGTGTCGTCACCGGGCTGCGCCGCGGCCGGCCGGTCGACACCACGGTCCTCATCCTGACGCTGGTCGTGATCTCGATCCCGACCTTCGTCACCGGTCTGCTGCTCCAGTTGCTCCTGGGCGTCGAGTGGGGCGTCATCAAGCCGTCCGTCTCGCCCGAGGCCCCGCTGAACGAGCTGATCATCCCGGGCCTGGTGGTCGCCTCCGTCTCGCTGGCGTACGTCACCCGGCTCACCCGGACCTCGATCGCCGAGAACACCCGCGCCGACTACGTCCGCACCGCGACCGCCAAGGGGCTGCCCAGGCGCCGCGTCGTCATCCGGCACCTGCTGCGCAACTCGCTGATCCCCGTCGTCACCTTCATCGGTACGGACGTGGGCGCCCTGATGGGCGGGGCGATCGTCACCGAGCGGATCTTCAACATCCACGGCGTCGGCTACCAGCTCTACCAGGGCATCCTGCGCCAGAACTCGCAGACCGTCGTCGGCTTCGTCACCGTCCTGGTGCTCGTCTTCCTGGCGGCCAACCTGATCGTCGACCTCCTCTACGCCGTACTCGACCCGAGGATCCGCTATGCCTGAGCAGACACCGGACGAGGCGATCTCGGCCGCCGGAGCCGGCGGGCCGACGGATCTCGCGCTCGCGGAGGGCGACAGCCTGGAGAAGACCCCCGGCGGCCCCCGGGGGACCGGTCCCGACACCAAACCGCAGAGCCTGTGGTCCGACGCCTGGCGCGACCTGCGCCGCAACCCGGTCTTCATCATCTCCGCGCTGATCATCCTGTTCCTGGTGGTCATCTCGATCTGGCCGCAGCTCATCGCGTCCGGCGACCCGCTCGACTGCGACCTCGGCAAGGCCCAGCAGGGCTCCCAGCCCGGCCACCCCTTCGGATACGACGGACAGGGCTGCGACGTCTACACCCGCGTCGTCTACGGCGCCCGCAACTCCGTCACCGTCGGCATCTGCTCCACCGTCGGCGTCGCCCTCATCGGCAGCGTCCTCGGCGGCCTCGCGGGGTTCTTCGGCGGCTGGTGGGACGCGATCCTGTCCCGGCTCACCGACATCTTCTTCGGCATCCCGGTCGTCCTCGGCGGCCTGGTCTTCCTCTCCGTGGTGACCAGCTCCACCGTCTGGCCGGTGATCGGCTTCATCGTCCTGCTCGGCTGGCCGCAGATCGCCCGTATCGCCCGCGGCTCGGTCATCACCGCGAAGCACAACGACTACGTCCAGGCCGCCCGGGCCCTCGGCGCGTCCAACGGCCGGATGATGCTGCGCCACATCGCGCCGAACGCCGTCGCCCCGGTCATCGTCGTCGCGACGATCGCGCTCGGCACGTACATCTCGCTGGAGGCGACCCTGTCGTTCCTCGGCGTCGGCCTGAAGCCGCCCGCCGTCTCCTGGGGCATCGACATCTCGGCCGCGTCCCAGTACATCCGCAACGCCCCGCACATGCTCCTCTGGCCCGCCGGCGCGCTGGCGGTCACGGTGCTGGCCTTCATCATGCTCGGCGACGCGGTGCGCGACGCCCTCGACCCCAAGCTGCGCTGAGGAGTCCGCTGCCATGTTGCTCGAAGTACGCGATCTGCACGTGGAGTTCCACACCCGGGACGGGGTGGTGAAGGCCGTCAACGGGGTCAACTACTCGGTGGCCGAGGGCGAGACGCTGGCGGTGCTCGGCGAATCCGGCTCCGGCAAGTCGGTCACCGCACAGGCGGTCATGGGCATCCTCGACATGCCCCCGGGGAAGATCCCGCGGGGCGAGATCCTGTTCAAGGGCCGCGACCTGCTGACGATGAAGAAGGAGGAGCGCCGGAAGATCCGCGGCCAGGAGATGGCCATGATCTTCCAGGACGCGCTGTCCTCCCTCAACCCCGTGCTGACCGTCGGCGAGCAGCTCGGCGAGATGTACGTGGTGCACCGCGGGATGTCCCGCAAGGACGCGAAGGCCAAGGCCGTCGAGCTGATGGACCGGGTCCGCATCCCCGCCGCCAAGGAGCGGGTGGGCAACTACCCGCACCAGTTCTCCGGCGGCATGCGCCAGCGCATCATGATCGCGATGGCGCTCGCCCTGGAGCCCTCCCTGATCATCGCCGACGAGCCGACCACCGCGCTCGACGTGACCGTGCAGGCCCAGGTGATGGACCTCCTCGCGGAGCTCCAGCGCGAACTGAACATGGGCCTGATCCTCATCACCCACGACCTCGGCGTGGTCGCGGACGTCGCCGACAAGATCGCCGTGATGTACGCGGGCCGGATCGTCGAGACCTCACCCGTGCACGACATCTACAAGGCACCCGCCCACCCGTACACCAAGGGCCTGCTGGCCTCCATCCCGCGCCTGGACCAGAAGGGCCAGGAGCTGTACGCGATCAAGGGGCTGCCGCCCAACCTGCTGCACATCCCGCCCGGCTGCGCCTTCAACCCGCGCTGCCCGATGGCCCAGGACGTCTGCCGCACCGACGTGCCGCCGCTGTACGACGTGGCCGAGCACCGACAGAGCGCCTGCCACTTCTGGAAGGAGACGCTCGATGCACGCTGACCACTCGGGGCGCAGGGAAGCCCGCGAGGAGGGTGAGACGGCGCGCACCCTGCTGTCCAAGTCGCGCCACGAGAGCGCATACGCGGGCGGCGAACCGATCCTGGAGGTGCGCGACCTCGTCAAGCACTACCCGCTGACCCAGGGCGTCGTCATCAAGAAGCAGGTCGGCGCGGTCAAGGCCGTCGACGGGGTCACCTTCGACCTCGGGGCCGGCGAGACGCTGGGCGTCGTGGGGGAGTCCGGCTGCGGCAAGTCGACGGTCGCCCGGCTGCTCGTGCACCTGGAGCAGCCGACGGCCGGCTCCATCCGGTACAAGGGCGAGGACATCACCAAGCTCTCCGGCCGTGCCCTCAAGGCGGTCCGGCGCAACATCCAGATGGTGTTCCAGGACCCTTACACCTCGCTCAACCCGCGCATGACGGTCGGCGACATCATCGGGGAGCCGTACGAGATCCACCCCGAGGTCGCCCCGAAGGGCAGCCGGCGCCGCAAGGTGCAGGAGCTCCTGGACGTCGTCGGGCTCAACCCGGAGTACATCAACCGCTACCCGCACCAGTTCTCCGGCGGCCAGCGCCAGCGCATCGGCATCGCCCGCGGCCTCGCGCTCAACCCGGAGATCATCGTCGCCGACGAACCCGTCTCCGCGCTCGACGTCTCCGTCCAGGCGCAGGTCGTCAACCTGCTGGACCGGCTCCAGGCCGAGTTCAGCCTGAGCTACGTCTTCATCGCGCACGACCTGTCCATCGTGCGGCACATCTCCGACCGGGTCGGCGTGATGTATCTGGGCCGGTTCGTGGAGATCGGCACCGATGCGGAGATCTACGAGCACCCCACGCACCCGTACACGCAGGCGCTGCTGTCCGCCGTGCCGGTGCCGGACCCCGCGGCGCGGGAGTACCGCGAGCGGATCATCCTGCACGGCGACGTGCCGTCCCCGGCCAATCCGCCCTCCGGCTGCCGCTTCCGCACCCGCTGCTGGAAGGCGCAGAAGCGGTGCGAGCTGGAGGTGCCGCTGCTGGCGGTCCCGGCGGCGTTCCTGGACGTGGACAGCCCGGCCCGGCATGCCTCCGCCTGCCACTTCGCGGAGGAGAAGCGGGTGGTCCCGCCGGAGGGCACGCTGGGTTCCGTGCCGGGGGAGGGCGGCCAGGAGGAGGCGGCGGAGCGGGCGACGGAGGCGGCGAGGCCCCCCGGACCGACGGACCGCGACGAGGGCCCGCCCCCGCCCTCCGGGAGCAGCCGGGCCGTCTGACGCGTCGTTAACACCGGAGCAACGTCCCCGATATACGGACGCGGCACCATGGACGACGTACGGCCGTGCGGGTGCCGTGGACCGGTCGGCGGGGTGTGACGCCCCCCGGCCGGTCGCCGTGCGGGCGGCCGGCGCAGGCCCTCTTGTCCGGAGGGCGGACGCACGGAAGTATCGCCGGTGTGATACTCACCCGCGGAGCAAGAGTCACCGGAGCCGTCCTGTCCGCCGTGCTCGCGGTGATCGTCGCGTGCTGGCTCATACGGGACGTCGATGCGATGGGTTTCGGCCAACTGTGGCGGAACTGGGCCGGGTTGTACGACGTCCGCATGCGGGCCGCCCCAACCACCTCGGGCACGGACCTCGTCCTGTTCGTGGTGTACGTGGCCGTCGCCGTGGCCGCGCTGCGCACCGCGTCCGCCGCGTCCGCGCTCGTCGTCGCCGGGGTGGTCACCCTCACCGTGCGGCTGCCCGGACTCTGGACCATCGGCAGCCGCCGGATGGAGGCGGTGTACTCCGACGACCTGCGCTCGCGGGCCCTGATCTGCGCCTTCGTCGCCGTCGCCGCGACCGCCGCGATGGCCATCACCGCCGGGGCGGGCCGCCGGCCGCCCGTCGACTCCTACGAACGGACGCCGACCGGGCCGGGCCCCGGCGCGGGCGTCCTGGCGTTCCTGGCGCTGTGCGCCGCCGGGGTGGTGCTGATCGCCTGGGAGATCCGCCAGGTCGTCCGGGACCCGGAGTTCTTCCCCGACTGGTACGTGGGCGGCGACCGGATCGCGCAGTACCTGACCGGTCCGCCGCCGGGCTGGGCGACCGTGATGCTCGCCCTGCTCTGCGTGTTCGCCGGGATCAGCGCCGCGGCCCGGGCCCGGCACGCCCGCCCGTTCGGCCTGGTGGCCGCGGCGGTGCTGCTGCCCGGCGGGGTGTTCGGGGTGGTCCGCATCGTGCACTACGACATGCTGGAGCACTTCGGCGACCTGCCGACCGAGCTCCAGCTCAGTCTGCTCAGCTCGTTCTTCCAGCTGCTCGCCGCCCTGGCCGCGCTCATCGCCCTCGCCGTGCCCGGCCCGGTCCGCGCGCCGGGCCAGGACCCGTGGGCCGGCGGCCCGGGATGGGGCCCCTCGCCGGCCACGTCCCCGTACCCCGGACAGCGGCCCGGCTACGGCTACCCGCAGGGCGGCAGCGGCGGATTCGGCCCGCCCCCGCCGCCCACGCAGCCGCCGCCCGGTTGGTAGCTCAGAGCCCCAGCGACCGCTTCAGGAAGTCCACCTGGAGCAGCAGCAGGTTTTCGGCCACCTTCTCCTGCGGGGTCATGTGGGTCACCCCGCTCAGCGGCAGCACCTCGTGCGGGCGGCCCGCGGCGAGCAGGGCCGAGGACAGCCGCAGGGTGTGCGCGACGACCACGTTGTCGTCCGCCAGACCGTGGATGATCATCATGGGCCGCACCTGCTCGGCCGCGTGCGACAGCCCCTCGTCGGTGAGCAGCGAGTTGTACGCGTACACCTCCGGGCTCTGCGCCGGGTCGCCCAGGTAGCGCTCGGTGTAGTGGGTGTCGTAGAGCCGCTGGTCGGTGACCGGGGCGCCGACGACCGCCGCGTGGAAGACGTCGGGCCGTCGCAGCGCGGCCAGCCCGGCCAGGAAGCCGCCGAACGACCAGCCCCGGATGGCCACCCGGTCCAGATCCAGCGGGAAGCGCTCCGCGAGCGCGTGCAGGGCCTCCACCTGGTCGTCGAGGCTGAGCGCCAGATTGTCCTTGACCGCCTTCTCCCAGGCCGGTGAACGGCCGGGCGTCCCCCGCCCGTCCGCGACGACGACCGCGAAGCCCTGGTCCGCGAACCACTGCGAGGTGAGATGCGGGTTGTGGGCGGCCACGACCCGCCGGCCGTGCGGTCCGCCGTACGGGTCCATGAGGACCGGAAGCGGACCATCCGACTCCGAGTACCCGGTGGGGAGCAACACGGCGCACGGAATCCGCCGTGCGCCCCCTTCGGTGAGCACCGGCCGCGCGGTCAGCACCGGGCGCTCCGCGCGGTTCTCCACGACGGCGACCTCCTTGCCGTCCCGCAGCACCCGCGCCGTCGGCCCCGGCCGCTCCGGCGTCGCCGAGACCAGCACCGTCACCCGGCCCGACCGCACCGCCGTGTGCACGCCGGCGCCCTCGGAGACCCGCTCGACGCCCAGCTCGTTGACCCGGTACACATGGCTCTCGCCGGTCTCCGGCTCCGCCGCCTCCGCGCCCGCCGACGCCGACACCAGGACGTCGGAGTCCCCGATGTCCAGCACCGACTGGAGGTGCAACTGGGCCCCGGTCAGCGTCCGGTCGCCGACCGCGAGCCGCCGCGCCCCGCCCTCGTCCGTGATCCGCACGAGCCGCCCGTCCGGCGCCCACGCGGGCACCCCGGGGAACAGCTCCAGCCAGACCGGGTCCTCGTCCGCGTGCACGGTCCGGGTCGCCCCGGTCTCCGGGTCCACCGCGAGGTACAGCTGGCTCTGCTGGTCCCGGGCCTGGACGAGGAGCAGCGGAGCCCCGTACGAGGACCAGTGCACCCGCGCCAGATACGGGAACCGGGCCCGGTCCCACACCACTTCGGTGCGCTTGCCGTCCAGGTCCACGACGTGCAGCCCCACCACCGCGTTGGGCGTGCCCGCCGCGGGGTACGCGACCTCGGCCGGCTTGCGCTCGGGGTGCGCGGGGTCGGCGATCCACCACCGCCGCACGGGGCTGTCGTCGGCCCGGGCCACCAGCAGCCGGTCGGACTCCGGCGACCACCAGAAGCCCCGGTTGCGGCTCATCTCCTCGGCCGCGATGAACTCCGCCAGCCCGTACGTGACATGGCCGTTCTCCGGCTCCGCGAGAGCCCGGTCCGCCTCGCCGTCCACACCGACGACCCGCAGGGCACCCTTGGACACATAGGCGACGTGTCGCCCGTCCGGGGAGGGGCGAGGGTCGATCACCGGGCCGGGAACGGGCAGCGCGCGCGCCCCGCCCGCGCCCAGACCGGCGACGTACACCTTCCCGGAGAGCGCGAACGCGGCCAGTTCGGCGGACCCGTCCAGCGCGTAGCCCACGATCCCCGACGAGCCCTCGCGGCTGCGCTCCCGCCGGGCGCGCTCCTGCGCCGACAGGCGCTCCTCCGAACCGCCCAGCAGGGCCGCCGGATCGGCCACCAGGCGTTCCCGCGGCCCGGTGCCCTCGTCGAGGTCCAGCACCCAGAGCTGCCCCGAGCGGTCCGTACCCGAACCCGAGCGCAGGTAGACCACGCGTCCACCGTCGGGTGACACCGTGAACGCGCGCGGTGCCCCAAGGGTGAATCTCATGGTCCGGGCCAACTGGAGCGGAAACGTGATCTCTGACGAAGTCATGCGCCGAACCTATCGGCCGCGCCCGTCCGTGCGCCCCTCGTGCTGCTGTGCCCCGACCAATGCGTTGCCACGGATAGTTATGATCCGTAGCGCTCGGTGGGTATGAACCTGCTGGCTCCGCGCGTGCTGCCCGTCCCGACCGTACAGATGGAGGTGAACCGCCGTGGCGCTCTCGATTTCGGCGGTGGTGCTGCTGGCGATCATCGTCTTCCTGCTGATCCGGAAGTCCGGACTGAAGGGAGGACATGCGGTCGTCTGCGCGCTGCTCGGTTTCTATCTCGCCAGTTCGTCCATCGCGCCCACCATCTCCGAGCTCACCACGAACGTGGCGGGCATGATCGGCGGCATCAAGTTCTGACGCGGTCACCCGTCGGCGGGCGGCCGTCGCGGAGGCTCGTAGGCTGGTCCCATGACGGACCTTCCCGCCCGGCGGCTGCTCCTGGTGCACGCGCACCCGGACGACGAGTCGATCAACAACGGCGCCACCATGGCCAGGTACGCGGCCGAGGGCGCCCTGGTCACGCTGGTGACCTGCACGCTCGGCGAGGAGGGCGAGATCATCCCGCCCGCGCTCGCCCACCTCGCCGCCGACCGCGACGACGCGCTGGGCCCGTACCGCGTCGGCGAACTGGCGGCGGCCATGAAGGAGCTGGGCGTCACCGACCACCGCTTCCTCGGCGGCCCCGGGCGCTACCGGGACTCCGGGATGATGGGCACCGAGCAGAACCACCGCCCCGGCGCCTTCTGGTCGGCCGACCTCGACGAGGCCGCCGGACACCTCGCGGACGTGATCCGCGAGGTGCGCCCCCAGGTCCTGGTGACGTACGACCCCGACGGGGGCTACGGACACCCCGACCACATCCAGGCCCACCGGGTCGCCACCCGCGCCGCGGAGCTCGCCGCCGACGCCGCGTACCGCCCCGGCTCCGGCGCCCCGCACGCCGTCGCGAAGGTCTACTGGAACCGGGTGCCGCGCTCGGTCGCCGAGGAGGGGTTCGCCGCGCTGCGCGCCGAGGCCCCGGACGCGTTCCCGGGGATCGCCGAGATCGGCGACGTACCGGGCGTGGTGGACGACGACCGGATCACCACCGTGATCGACGGCGCCGGCCACGCGGACGCGAAGGCCGCCGCGATGCGGGCGCACGCCACCCAGATCGCCGTCCAGGGGCCGTACTTCGCCCTGTCGAACGACCTGGGGCAGCCCGTGTTCACCACGGAGTACTACGAGTTGGTCGCCGGGGTCCCGGGCGCTCCGGCGGGCGAGCGCGAACGGGACCTCTTCGCGGGCGTGCCGGGGGCGGACCGGTGAGCGGCAGCAGCAGGGCGCGGGCCGGCGGCAGTCGGACGGAAGCGCAGAAGAAGGACATTCCGGCCGGCGGTATGGCCGCGCCCCTCAACCCCGCCCGGATCGCCGCCCTGTTCGGGCTCGCAGTCCTCGGCGCCGTCGTGGGCATCGCCGGGGCGCTCGTCCAGCCCGCCTGGTTCCCCGGCGGGCTGCTGCTCGCCCTGGCGGCAGCGGCCGGCCTCTTCCACGGCGGGCGCACGCTGACAGGCACCCAGCCCGGGGCGGTGGCGCCGGCGGCGGGATGGCTGATTTCGGTCGTCTTTCTGCTCAGCGGGCGGCCCGAAGGAGACTATGTCTTCGGTGACGCGCTCGGCCTCGGGCTCTTCATGCTGGGCGGAATGGCCATCGCTGTGATCTGCGCCACCATGCCGCGATCGTCCGGGCAGCGGGCCGAAAGCGGCCGACCTGCCAAGTAATGTGCTCCGTCCGATCCCGTAATGCCCCCTGCCCGTCCGGGGGGTGCGCAGTCGTTTCCCCCGGTCGCGGGGTGTGTGCCGGCGGCGGCCAGTATGGTGGTTCGCGCGCCCGGGCTGCGGCACGGGGGAAGTACGGGCGGCGGAGCCAATCGGGAGAACCTGCTTTGAGTCGTGAAACTGACAGTTCGTCCTCCGGGCCCCAGGGTCGCGGAGGAGCCGCGTACCCCTCGGGTACGCCGCCGTACGGATCCCGCCAGTATCCGTCGACGCACCCGTCGCAGGACGCCCCGGAAGGGTCCCGGGAACCCGGCGGTGCGGACCGGCCCGATGAGCCGAAGACCGAGACGACGCTGACGACGCGCATCCGGATCAACATCCCGGGGTCGCGCCCCATCCCGCCCGTTGTCATGCGTACGCCCATGAGCGACGCCGATGCCGAGGGCGAGCGCACCGGCTCGACCCCGCGTCCGGGCGCCTCCGCACCGGGCGGCGCACCGCAGACGCCCCAGGCGCCGGCGGCGGAGGGCGGCGAGGACGCGGACCAGGCGGAGTCCGCCGGGAATCCGGGCAAGGAGAAGAGCGGCAGCGACTGGTTCGCCCCCCGCAAGCCCGCGGCGGCCGCCAAGCCTGCGGCGGACGGACGGCCCGGCGGCGGCGACACGGACGGCGCGGGCTTCCCGGCGCCGGGCGGTGCCGGTGATCCGGGTGCGGCCGGCGGCCCGCGTGCTGCGGGTGCTCCGGCTGGATCCGGTGGGTTCGGTGGTGCCGGTGTCACGGGTGGGCCTGGCGGTGCCGGTGGTGCCGACGGTCCCGGCGCGCCGGCCGGCCACGGCGGTCCGGGAGCTCCCGGACCCGGCCGCGTCTCCCCGCCCTCCGGTCCCCGTACCGACCTGCCGTACTTCTCGGACGGCCCGCAGCGCGACGTCCCGGAGGGCCCGGGCGGCCCGCGTGCCACCCCCGACCTGGGCGTCCGCACCCCCGGCCCGGCCGGCCCCACCACGGGCCCGGCCGCCGGTGCCTCGCCGCTCACTCCGAACCTCGACGGCCCCGGCCCCTTCCAGCCCGGCCCCGGCCCGCTGAACACGGGCGGCCCCGGGCAGGGCGGTGTGCCGCCGCGCATGTCCGACGACACCGCCATCCTCACCCCGCAGTTCGCCCCGCCCCCGGGCAGCCCCGGCGGCAACGTCTCCGGTGACACGCTGAACAGCGGCATCCCCGTCGTGCCCGGCGACCGGAACGTCCCGGGCGACCCGATGGGCACCGGACCCGGCGGCCCGGGCGGCCCCGGTGCCCCGGCGCCCCATCCGGCCCCGGCGGCCCGCCCCGCACCGAAGCCGGCGCCCGTCAAGAAGGGCCGCTCGAAGCTGGTCCTGCTCGGCGCGGCGGCCGTCTGCCTGCTCGGTGTCGCGTACGGCGCCGGACTCCTGATGAACCACTCCGACGTCCCCAAGGGCACCACCGTCCTCGGTGTCGACATCGGCGGCGGCACGAAGGAGGAAGGTGTCGAGAAGCTGGACTCCGCACTCGCCAAGCGCGCCGCTTCCCCGCTCAAGCTGACCGTGGACGGCAAGGAGACGGAGCTCGCCCCGGACAAGGCCGGGCTCTCCCTGGACAGCCAGGCCACCGTGCGCGGCGCGGCCGGCAGCGACTACAACCCGGTCTCCGTGATCGGCTCGCTCCTCGGCGGCGCGCGGACCGTCGAGCCGGTCTTCCCGGTGGACGAGGAGAAGCTGGGCGTCGCGCTCCGGGACCTGGCCGGCGGTTCGGGCACCGTGAAGGACGGCACCATCAAGTTCGAGCCGGGCAAGGCCGTCGCCGTACCGGGCAAGGCCGGCAAGGCGATCGACGTGAACAAGGCGATGGGATCCGTCCGGGACGCCTACCGCGCCCAGGTCGAGACCGGCAGCACCAGGACCGTCGAACTGCCCGTCGTCACCAAGGAACCCTCCATCACCCAGGCCGAACTGGACCGGGCGATGAAGGAGTTCGCGGAGCCCGCGATGTCCGGACTGGTCACCATCAGGGCGGGCGGCAAGGAGATCCCGTTCGGCCCGGCGAAGTCGCTGCCGCAGATCCTGTCGATGAAGGCGGTCGACGGGAAGCTGGTCGACGTCTACGACAAGGAGGCCATCGACCGGCTCTGCGCCGGTGTCTTCGACGGCATCATGATCACCAAGGGTGACGGCAAGAAGCACCAGCTCAGCGCGGACGACGTGGCCTTTGCCATGAAGGGCGCGCTGATGGGGAAGACCCCCGCCGAGCGCACGGTCACGATCGACCTCGACGGCAACGGCTGACCCCCTCCGCACCCCGTGCCACCCGCCCCCGACCGGACTCCGGCCGGGGGCGGCGGCGTGAACGGCCAAAACCGGTTCCCGGCCTGGTGCCGGCTTCCCCGCACCCGGCCCCCGTACACCCGTCACCCCTGGCGCATGACATCTGTCATCCCGGATCCACGACCGTCGGCCCTGCCGCGCGCACCCCCCGGTCGGCCAGGCTGGACGCATGACAACGACAGCCACCGGAGCGACCGCGACGAAGACCGCGGTGGTCAGCTTCGACCGGGTCAGCAAGGTCTACGGGGACGTACGCGCCGTCGACGGGCTCACCCTGGACCTGCACCCCGGCGAGACCGTGGCCCTCCTCGGCCCCAACGGAGCCGGCAAGTCCTCCACCCTCGACCTGCTCCTCGGCCTGCGCACCGCCGACTCCGGCACGGTCAGCCTCTTCGGCACCACCCCGCAGGCGGCCATCACGGCCGGCCGGGTCGGCGCCATGCTGCAGAGCGGCGGCCTGATGGAGGACGTCACCGTCGAGGAACTGGTCCGGCTGGCCTGCGACCTGCACCCGCGCCCCCACCCGGTCGGCGAGGTGCTGGCCCGGGCGGGCATCGCGGCGATCGGCGGCCGGATGGTCAACAAGCTCTCCGGCGGCCAGGAGCAGCGCGTACGGTTCGCGCTGGCCACCGCCGGCGCCAGCGACCTCATCGTCCTCGACGAGCCGACGACCGGCATGGACGTCACCGCCCGCCAGGCGTTCTGGGCCACCATGCGTGAGCAGGCCGAGCAGGGACGTACCGTCCTGTTCGCCACCCACTACCTCGAAGAGGCCGACGCGATCGCCGACCGCGTCCTCGTCCTGCACAAGGGGCGCCTCCTCGCCGACGGGACCGCCGCCGAGATCAAGGCGAAGGCCGGGGCCCGCCGGATCGCCTTCGAGCTGGAGGGCCCGATCGACCGGGCCGCCCTGAGCGCACTGCCGTTCCTCACCTCGCTCGACGTCAACGGCCGACGGGTGCGCATCCAGTCGCACAACGCCGACGCGACCGTGCACGCCCTCTACGGCCTCGGTCTGTACCCGCGCGAGCTGGAGGTCGCCGGACTCGGCCTGGAACAGGCATTCGTCGCCATCACCGAGGCCGAGGAGGCCAAGAACTCGTGAACACCCTGATCCGGCTCGAAGTCACCCGCACCCTGCGGAACAAGAAGTTCATGTTCTTCTCGGTCCTCTACCCGTCGGTGATCTACCTGCTGATCTCCGGCACCCAGAACGACACCGCCACGATCCCGCACACCGATCTGACCCTCCAGTCCTTCTTCATGGTCTCCATGGCCTCCTTCGGCGCGCTGACGGCCGTCCTCATGGGCAACAGCGAGCGCATCGCCAAGGAGCGCGAGAAGGGCTGGGTGCGCCAGCTGCGGCTGACCGCGCTGCCCGGCCGGGGCTACGTCCTCGCGAAGATCGCCAGCGCCGCCATGGTCACGCTGCCCTGCATCGTCGTGGTCTTCCTCGTCGCCGCCTCGGTCAAACACGTCCGCTTCGACCTGTGGCAGTGGTTCGCACTGACCGGAGTCATCTGGGCCGGCTCCCTGGTCTTCGCCGCGCTCGGCGTCGCCATCGGTTACGTCACCAGCGGGGACGCGGTCCGCCCGGTCACGATGATCATCTACTTCGGGCTCTCCATCCTCGGCGGCCTCTGGATGCCCAGCGCGACCTTCCCGCAGTGGCTCCAGAACATTTCCGAGTGGCTTCCCACACACGCGTACGCTGCACTCGGCCAGGCCGTCGAGATGGGCGGCGCGCCGCACGCCAAGGACGTCGCCGTCCTCTGTGCCTACTTCCTGCTCTTCGCGGGCGGCGCGGCCTGGCTCTACCGGAAGGACACACTGAAGGCGTGAACGACGAGGAGATGTCGGTGGGGCTCGGGCGGCCGCCCGCGACCGCCCGGCAGGCCGGGATCAAGCTGCTGTGGATCGGCATCTGGCTCGCCTTCATGAGCGCGCCGGTCAAGGACCTCGCCGACGGCAACCACACCCCGTGGGCGACCGCGCTCGGCGTGCTCGGGCTGCTGGTCTTCGTCGGCGCCTACCTGGTCCTGGTCTTCCGGCACACGTCGAAGGCGCTCGACCCCTTCCGGGTCCGGGCGTCGATCGCCTTCCTCGGGGCCCTCGCCCTCCTGCTGGCGCTGACGTTCGGCACGCCCTGGCTGGTCCTCTTCGTGTACGTGGCGGTGTCGGCCGGTGCCACGATGCCGCTGCGCACCGCGCGGTGGCTCATCCCCGTCGTCACCGCCGTCATGGTGGGCGTCGGCGCGACCCTGGAGGACCCCCGCGAGACCATCACCGCCCTGGTCTTCCCCGCGCTGCTGGGCGGCTTCGCGATGACGGGCGTACGGCAGATGGTCCGCACCACGATCCAGCTGCGCGAGGCCCGCGCCACCGTCGCCCAGCTCGCCGCCAACGAGGAGCGTCTGCGCCTCGCCCGCGACCTGCACGACCTGCTGGGCCACTCCCTCTCGCTGATCACCCTCAAGAGCGAGCTGGCCGGCCGGATGCTCCCCGACCGGCCCGAGCTGGCGGCCGCCCAGGTCGCGGACATCGAACAGGTCAGCCGCCAGGCCCTGGTGGACGTCCGCAGTGCCGTCACCGGCTACCGCCGGCCGACCCTCCCCGGCGAACTGGCCGGGGCGCGCACGGCGCTGGCCGCCGCCGGGGTCGACGCCGACGTCCCGGCCGGCCTCCCGGCCGACCTTCCGGACGGGCTGTCCGAAAAGGCGGAGGAGGTGCTCGCCTGGGGGCTGCGGGAGGCGGTCACCAACGTCGTACGCCACAGCGGCGCGCACCGCTGCACGGTGACCCTGGTTCCCCGTCAGACGCTGGACGGGCGGGTGCTCGAACTGACCGTCGCCGACGACGGCCGGGGCGGCGCCGGAACCACGCCCGGCAACGGCCTCACCGGGCTGACCGAACGCCTCGCCTCGGTCGACGGCACCCTCACCACCCGGGCCACCCAGCCCCGTTCGGGCAAAGGCTTCACCATGGTCCTCAGCGTTCCGTTCGAATCCGGCCTAGGATCCGCGGAATGAGCATGATCAGACTTCTCCTCGCGGAGGACCAGTCCATGGTGCGCGAGGCCCTGGCGGCGCTCCTCGGCCTGGAACCGGACATCGAGGTGGTCGCCCAGGTCGCCCGGGGCGACGAGGTCCTGGCGGCGGCCCGCGAACACTCCGTCGACGTGGCCCTCCTGGACATCGAGATGCCCGGCATGACCGGCATCGAGGCGACGGCCCGGCTCCGCGAGGCCCTGCCGGACGTGAAGGTCGTGGTCGTCACGACGTTCGGCCGGCCCGGCTATCTGCGCCGTGCCATGGAGTCGGGCGCCGACGCCTTCCTGGTCAAGGACGCCCCCGCGTCCCAGCTCGCCGAAGCGGTACGCAAGGTGCTCGCCGGTGAACGCGTCATCGACCCCGGCCTCGCCGCCGCCGCCCTCGCCGACGGCGCGAACCCGCTGACCGACCGCGAGAGCGAGGTCCTGCGCACCGCCGCCGACGGCTCGACCAACGCGGAGATCGCCGCCGCCCTCCACCTCTCCCAGGGCACCGTCCGCAACTACCTCTCCATGGCGATCCAGAAGCTGGCCGCCCGCAACCGCGCCGAGGCGGTCCGCCTGGCGCGCGAGAAGGGCTGGCTGTAGGGGCCGCCCGGTCGGAGCCCTCGCGTCCGGGCCGTTCCGGTCGGAGCCGCCCCGGTCGGAGCCGTCACGGACCGGCCGCCGCCCCTGTCACCGCCCCGGGGACACCAGCCCCGCCTCGTACGCGATGATGACCAGCTGCACCCGGTCCCGCGCGCCCAGCTTGGCGAGCAGGCGGGTGAGATACGTCTTCGCCGTGGCGACGCTGATGACCAGGCGCTCGGCGATCTCCGCGTTCGAGAGCCCGCCGCCGACCAGCACCAGTACCTCCCGCTCCCGGTCGGTGATCGAGGCCAGTGGTGCCGGGGCCGGTGCGGACGGCGAGGGACGGGCGGCGAACTCCTTGATCAGCCGCCGGGTGACGCCGGGGGCGATCAGCCCGTCGCCGGACGCCACCACCCGGACCGCCGCCAGGATGTCGTCCAGCGCCATGTCCTTGACCAGGAACCCGGCCGCCCCGGCGCGCAGCGCCCCGTACACGTAATCGTCGTCGTCAAAGGTCGTCAGGACCACCACATGCGCCCCGCCGCCCTGCGCGACGATCCGCGCGGTTGCCTCGATGCCGTCCATGCCGGGCATCCGGATGTCCATCACGACGACGTCCGGAGCCAGCCGGGCGGTCAGCCGGACCGCCTCCTCGCCCGTCCCCGCCTCGCCGACCACCTCGATGTCCGGGGTTTCCGCCATGACCATGCGCAACGCGGCCCGCACCAGCGGCTGGTCGTCCGCGAGCACGACCCGGACCGGGGGAGGGGCGGCCGCCTCGCCGTCCGCGTCCTGGGCGGTGTCCTCGGGCGCGCCGGGGCGCCCGCCGCCGCTCATGTCGCCGCTCCCCGCACCGGCTCCTGCTCCGGCGGCGCGGGCATGGCCTCCCGCGCACGCTCCGGCACGGGCACCGGCAGACGGGCGGTGACCCGGAAGCCTCCGCCCGGGGCCGGCCCGGCGGCGAACTCGCCGTGCAGCAGCGTCACCCGCTCCCGCATCCCGGCCAGGCCGAACCCGGGGGCCGCGCCGCGGCCCCTGTCCCGCCCCGCGCCCCGGCCCCGGTCCGTGATCTCGATGGCCAGCTCCTCTTCGCCGTAGTCGACGCGGACCCGGCAGGCGTCGGTCTCCGCGTGGCGCACCACGTTGGTCACCGACTCCTGGACGATCCGGAACGCCGACAGTTCCAACTCCGTTGGCAGCGTGCGCCGTTCCCCCTGCCAGTCCACCTCGACCCGTACCCCGGCGGCGGTCGTGGCCCGGGCGAGCCGGTCGACGTCGGCGAGGCCCTCGGCGGGGCGCAGCGGCGCGTCCTGGCCGGGCCCGGTCTCCCGGAGCGCGCCCAGCATCCTGCGCAGCCCCGACAGGGTCTCCCGGCCCGCCGCCTCCACCGCGCTCATCGCCTCCCGGGCGGCGTCCGGCCGGGTGTGCACGACCCTGGCCGCAGCGCCCGCCTGGAGGGCGATGATGCCGACGCTGTGGGCCACCATGTCGTGCATCTCGCGGGCTATGCGCAGCCGTTCCGCGACGAGCGCCCGGTCCGTGGCCCGGGCCGTCAGTTCCGCGTCGTGCCTGCGGCTCTCGTGCACCGAGCGGCCCACCAGCCAGGCGACGACCGCCGTCAGGGCGACGGCCAGCTCCGCCGACGTACCGGCGCTCCATGCCGCGAGCACCCGGTAGCTCACGTAGGAGACCAGGACGAGGACCGACATGACGAGGGCGAGGACGCCCGTGCGCAGCGGGCGGGCGGCCGCCGTGAAGTACAGGGCGACGTCGACGGCCAGGAACTGCGTCAGGGGTATCTCCGCCACCCCGAGCGGCATGGTGGCGAGCGCGGAGGCGGCGAGCAGCACCGCCGTCGCAGCCAGCGGGCGTCGGGTGAGCCATCGGCAGCCGGCCAGGAGCAGCGCCGTGGACAGCACGTGGGTCAGCAGGCCGTCCCAGCGGTAGAACAGGACCCCGGGCAGGATCGACGCCCGCTGCTCGCCGGGCAGCCGGACCCGCATGAGGAGGGTGAGCACCATGCCCGCGAACCAGGCGGCCGCCACCCACGCGCCCGGTGGGACGCGCTTGAGCAGGGGCAGGACGGGCGAGCTGGACATGTGCCGAGCGTAACCAGCGCCGAACCGCCGCACATCGGCCCACGGTTGTACACCCACGGGTGCAGTCCCGCCCGCCCGGATGTCAGCGACGGCACGACGACACCGCCCGGTCGCGGCCCGCAGGGTGGGGTCCGTGATCGAAGTCAACGGACTGACCAAGCGATACGGCGGCGCCACCGCCGTGGACGACCTGACCTTCACCGTCCGGCCGGGCGAGGTGACCGGCTTCGTCGGGCCCAACGGGGCGGGGAAGACCACCACCCTGCGCATGCTCCTCGGCCTGGTCGAGCCGACCGCCGGAACGGCCACGGTCCGGGGCCGCCCGTTCCGCGACCACCCCCGCGGACTGCGCCACGTCGGCGCCCTGCTCGACGCGGGCGACGTCCACGGCGGCCGCACCGCCCGCGCCCACCTCGCCGTGCTGGCCCGGAGCAACGGCATCCCCCGCGCCCGGGTCGACGGGATCCTCGAAGAGGTGGGCCTCGCGGCAGCGGCCCGCCGTCGCGTCAGCGGCTTCTCGCTCGGGATGCGCCAGCGCCTCGGCATCGCCACGGCCCTGCTCGGCGACCCGCCCGTCCTGCTCTTCGACGAACCGCTCAACGGCCTCGACCCGGAAGGCGTGCTGTGGGTGCGCGGACTCTTCCGCCGGCTCGCCGCCGAAGGCCGTACCGTCTTCGTCTCCAGCCATCTGATGACCGAGATGGAGCACACCGCCGACCGGCTCGTCGTCATCGGACGCGGCGCCCTCATCGCGGCCGAGAGCCTGAGCGCGTTCGCCGCCCGCTCCGCCCGCCGCAGCGTCACCGTGCGCACCCCGGACGCGGCGGACCTGACGCCGCTGCTCACCGCCGAAGGCGCCTCGGTGACCGGGGACGGCGACCGGCTCACCGTGACCGGGCTCCCCGCCGAGCGCATCGGCGAACTCGCCCTGCGCCACCGGGTCCTGCTGCACGGACTGACCACCCTCGGCGCCTCGCTGGAGGAGGCGTTCATGGAACTCACCGCGGACAGCGTCCAGTACCCGGCAGGAGACCCCCGATGACCACGGCCACCGCCACCCCCGTCACGCGCGTCGAGGCCCGCGCGCGCTTCACCGACCTGATCGCCGCCGAGTGGCTGAAGACCTGGTCGCTGCGCTCGACACCCTGGCTGTACGCGCTGAGCGCACTGGCCGTCGTCGCGTTCAACGCCGGTACGGCCTACGACCACTACAAGTACTGGTACCAGTACGACAGGGGCAGCCAGGAGTTCTTCGTCAGCCACCGCCTGGCACTCGTCGACGCCTTCACCGACAACTCCGCCCTGGTGCTCGTCCTGGCCCTGGCCGCGATCGGCGCCGTCTCGGTCACCGGCGAGTACGGGACCGGGCTCATCCGCACGACGTTCACCGCCGTGCCCGCCCGGCGGTCGGTGATGGCCGCCAAGGCCCTCGTACTCGCCACCGTCACCACGGCCTTCGGTGTGCTCGTCGCCGCCGCCTCCTTCGCCTCGACCCGGGCGATCCTGTCCGGACGCGGCGCCTCGGTCTCCCTAGGCGACCCCGGAACGCTCCAGGTCCTCGCCGCGTCCGCGCTGCTCGCCCCGGTCGTCGCGCTCACGGGCCTCGCGATCGGCACGGTGATCCGGCACACCGGGACGTCGATCGTGGCGTGTGTGGTGGTGCTGCTCCTGCTCCCGATGGTCCTCAGCGACCGGCGCCACCTGACAGCCGTGCTCCGGCACACCCTGCCGTTCAGCGCCTGGGACCGCCTGGCGGGCGGGGCCCTCCCGCAGCCCCCGCCCGAGCTCCACCCGTGGTCGGAGGCGGGCGCCTGGACCGTCTACGTCCTGTGGGCGCTGGTCGCGGGGGCGGTCGCGGTGTGCGCGGTGCACCGCCGCGACCAGTGAGCGCGGCGGGTTGCTCGCTACGCCCCCGGCGCGCCGAAGTAGTGCCCCTGGTCCAGGTCCTCGATGAGCCCGGGCCCGGCCGGCTTCCAGCCGAAGCGGTCGCGGGTCAGCGCGCTGGACGCGGGTGAGTCGAGGCCCACCATGCCGGCCAGCCAGCCGAAGTGGCCTGCCGCGTCCTCGGGCGCGACGGAGGCGGCGGGGACGCCGAGGTGGCGGGCGACGGTCTCGGCGACGGACCGCAGCGCGACGCCTTCCTCGGCCGCCGCGTGCAGCGTGGAGCCGGCGGGGGCCCCTTCCAGGGCCAGCCGGAACAGGTGGGCGGCGTCCGCGCGGTGGACGGCCGGCCAGCGCTGAGAGCCGTCGCCGACGTAGCCGGAGACGCCCTGGGCGCGGGCGGTGGCGACGAGGGCGGCGACGAAGCCCTGGTCCCCGGCGCCGTGGACGGTCGGGGGCAGCCGGACGACGGAGGAGCGGACGTCGCGGGCGGCGAGGGCGACCGTCGCCCGCGCGTTGTCCTGGCGGCCGCCCGGGCCCCCGGCGGGCGCGTCCGGGGCGGTGCTCCGTCCGTCCTCCTCGGTCGCGACCCGGCCCGGGGCCAGCCCGAGGAGCCCGGACGCGATGACGAAGGGCCTGCCGGAGCCGGCGAGCGCGTCCCCGAAGGCGTCGATGGCCTTCCGGTCCGCGTCGGTGGCGCCCTGGAAGTCCCCGGAGAACGCGATGTCGTGCTTGAACGCGAGGTGGACGACCCCGTCCGCGTCCGCGGCGGCCTCGCGCAGTACGTCCAGGTCGTCCAGCGAGCCGCGCCGCACCTCCGCCCCGGCGGCGGCCAGCGCCTCGGCCGAGGCGTCCGAACGGGCGAGCCCGACGACCTGGTGGCCCGCCCCGATGAGCTCGGGGACGACCGCGGAACCGATCCAGCCGGACGCGCCGGTGATGAATACACGCATGGGAAACCTCCTGGAACAGGCCGACGATCCGGGCATGCCGGACATCCGACCGACCCTTGATGTCAGCGACTGTCATCAGCCTAACGCCGATGTCAGTCACTGTCATCCCATAGAATCACCGCATGGGTCGATGGGAGCCGAACGCGCGCGGCAGGCTGGAGCAGGCCGCCATGGAGCTGTACGGCGAGCGGGGTTACGAGCAGACGACCGTGACCGAGATCGCCAAGCGGGCCGGGCTCACGGAACGCACGTTCTTCCGGCACTACGCGGACAAGCGCGAGGTGCTGTTCGCCGGCTCCGCCCTGCTCCAGGAACGCCTGGTGAGCGGCCTCGCCGGGGCACCCCCGTCCGCGCCCCCGATGGACGCTGTGGCGGAGGCGCTCCAGGCGGCCGCGGCGGTGTTCGACGAGCGCCACGAGGGGGCCCGGCAGCGGCAGCGGATCATCACCGCCAACGCGGAGCTCCAGGAGCGCGAGCTGGTCAAGCTCGCGTCGCTCGCCTCGGCGATGGGGGAGGCCCTGCGGGCGCGCGGCGTCGGCGAACCGGCGGCCAGTCTGGCGGCCGAGGCGGGGATCGCCGTCTTCAAGGTCGCCTTCGAGCGCTGGATCGACACCATCGGCGTGCGCGGCCTGGGCGCGTTCATCCTGGAAGGGCTCGCCGGACTCGAATCCCTGATGGCGGGCGGCCGGCCCTGACACGGCGGCGCCCGCCCCGTCGGAGGTGACGGAGCGGGCGCCGGGTGGAAGGCTCGCGTGGACGGAGGGCCGAACCTGCGGCCTGTCTAGGGGAACGACACCACGTTCGACGGCACGGTGGAGGTCCCGGAGGTGGGGGAGCCGGTGTCGTTGATGACGTGGTTGTACTGGCCCTGGCCGCCGAGTGAGACGACGAGCAGGTCGTGGAACTTCACGCCTGCCTTGACCGGGGCTTCGAAGCCGTGGTCCTGGCGGATGCTGGGGTCGACGTTGAAGTAGCAGTAGCTGCCGAGTCCCCAGCCCTCGTGGGTGTTGACCGAGTCGTCCACCTTGTAGGCGGCGTAGCCCTTGACGTCGCCGTTCTGGACGGCTGCCTGGTTGGGGGCGTCGTAGGCCTTCTCGTTCTGGAAGAAGATCGTCCTGCCGTTCTCGCCGGACCAGCGGACGTCGTACTTGTTGAAGTGTTCGACGAAGAGTCCGGTGGCCAGGACGT
>NZ_JBMNDO010000110.1:0-26748 GCF_052542855.1 Streptomyces sp. SAS_281 | reverse complement strand
GAAACGCCCGGTTACATTCCGAACCCGGAAGCTAAGCCTTTCAGCGCCGATGGTACTGCAGGGGGGACCCTGTGGGAGAGTAGGACGCCGCCGAACAATTTTTGAAGGACCCTTGGTCCCAGCGTTCAGCGCTGGGACCAAGGGTCTTTTTTTGTTTTGCCCGAAGCGCGTCGGGTGTCCGACTGCGTAAGAATGTCTGTAGTACCCCGATGACAGGAGCTCCACCCATGTCCACCAACTCTCCCGACGATCGTTCGGAGCGCGAGCCGCGTCGCCGGGACGGCGGTGACCGGGGCGGCTTCGGCGGCGGTCGCGACGACCGCTCGCGCGGTCCGCGCCGGGACGACCGCCCCTCCGGGGGCGGCTTCCGACGCGACGACCGGGACCGCGACCGGGATCGCGGGCCGCGCCGGGACGACAGTCCCTCCGGCGGTGGTTTCCGCCGTGACGACCGGGGTGGTTCCACCGGTGGTGGCTTCCGTCGCGACGACCGTGGTGGCGGCTACGACAACCGTGGTGGTGGGTTCCGTCGTGACGACCGCGCTCCGCGTCGGGATGACGACCGTGGCGGCCGGCCGGGTGGCTTCGACCGCCGTGACGATCGGCCCCGTGGCCCCCGCCGGGATGACGACAACCGTGGTGGCGGCTTCCGCCGCGACGACCGCCCCTCCGGCGGTGGGTTCCGTCGTGACGACCGGGGTGGTTCCACCGGGGGTGGGTTCCGTCGTGACGACCGCGCTCCGCATCGGGACGACGACCGTGGTGGGTTCCGTCGTGACGACCGTGCCCCGCGTCGGGAGGACGACCGTGGTGGGTTCCGTCGTGACGACCGTGCCCCGCGTCGGGAGGACGACCGTGGTGGGTTCCGTCGTGACGACCGCGCTCCGCGTCGGGAGGACGACCGTGGTGGCCGGCCGGGTGGCTTCGACCGCCGTGACGATCGGCCCCGTGGCCCCCGCCGGGATGACGACAACCGTGGTGGCGGTTTCCGCCGCGACGACCGCCCCTCCGGCGGTGGGTTCCGCCGCGACGACCGGGGCGGCAACTCCGGGGGCGGGTTCCGTCGCGACGACCGAGGCGGTTCCACCGGTGGTGGCTTCCGCCGTGACGACCGCGCTCCGCGCCGGGACGACGACCGTGGTGGCCGACCGGGTGGCTTCGACCGCCGTGACGACCGTGCCCCGCGCCGGGATGACGACCGTGGTGGCCGGCCGGGTGGCTTCGACCGTCGTGACGACCGTGCCCCGCGCCGTGACGACGACCGTGGTGGCCGTTCCGGCGGCTACGGCCACGACCGCCGCGACGACCGGCGCGACGACCGCCCCCGCGGCCCCCGCCGTGACGACAGCCGTCCGGCCGGCGGCGGCTTCCGCCGTGACGACCGGGACCGTGACCGCGACCGTGGCCCCCGCCGCGACGACAACCGGGGCGGCGGCTACCGCGGCCAGCGGGACGACCGCGAGCGCGGTGGCTACCAGGGCCGCGACGACCGGGGCGGCTACCGGGGCCGCGACGACCGGGGCGGCCGGCAGGGCGGTTACGAGCGCCGTGACGACCGCGACCGCGAGCCCATCAAGCGGCTGCCCATCCCGGACGACGTCACCGGTCACGAGATCGACCAGGACGTACGCCAGGAGCTGCTGAGCCTGCCCAAGACGCTGGCCGAGGACGTCGCGCGGAACTTGGTCATGGTGGCCCGGCTCATCGATGAGGACCCCGAGCAGGCGTACGCGTACTCGCGCATCGCCCTCCGGCTCGCCTCGCGCGTCGCCGCAGTCCGCGAGGCCGCCGGTTTCGCCGCCTACGCGACCCAGAAGTACGCCGAGGCGCTGGCCGAGTTCCGGGCGGCCCGGCGGATGACCGGGTCCGTGGAGCTGTGGCCGGTCATGGCCGACTGCGAGCGCGGTCTCGGACGGCCCGAGAAGGCCATGGCGATGGCCGGTGAGCCGGAGGTCCAGAAGCTGGACAAGGCCGGCCAGGTCGAGATGCGTCTCGTGGCCGCCGGCGCCCGGCGGGACATGGGGCAGCTCGACGCCGCCATCGTCACCCTGCAGAGCCCCGAGCTCGCCTCGAACGCCGTGCACCCGTGGACCCCGCGCCTGCGCTACGCGTACGCGGACGCGCTGCTCGAAGCGGGCCGCGAGGACGAGGCGCGCGAGTGGTTCGGCAAGGCGCTGGAGGCCGACAAGGACGGCGCCACCGACGCGTCCGACCGCCTCGCCGAGCTGGACGGCGTCGAGTTCGTGGACGCCCTGGACGACGACGAGGACGAGCCCGTCGCCGCCGACGCGGACCGGGACGACGCGGACCGGGACGACGCGGACCGGGATGACGCGGACGAGGACGGCACCTCCCAGGCGTAACGCATGAGAAGAGGGCGGCATCCCGAGTGGGTGCCGCCCTCTTTCGCGTTCAGCCCAGGTTCAGGCTGCGCAGGACCAGGCCCGTCGCCGGCTTCGGGCCGAACGACGTCGACTTGCGGGGCATGGTGACGCCCTGGCGGGCCAGGTCCCGGACGAGCTCCTCGCGCACCGGATGCATCAGCACCGCCGTGGAGCCGTTCCGCTCGGCGTGCTCCACGGCGGCGGCGGTGTCGTGGATGTACGCGATGTGCGCCGGGTCGTCCGGGATGCGCCACACCCGGTCGAGCAGCGCCGAGTGCAGGACCGTCGCGTCGAGGGAGCGCCAGGCCGCCGGGCGGTCCGCCGGAACCGTGCGGGCCAGCAGCGCCTCGTCCGGGCGGTCGATCAGATGGAACGCGCCGTCGCCCGCGAGCAGGAAGGCGTTGCCCTCGGCGGCCGCCGCGGCCAGGGCCTCCATCGCGTCGGGAAGCGGCCCCGCCACCTCCCGTATCCGGAACAGGCCGTCCAGCGCGGCCAGTGCGTCCGCGACGGGCAGTCCGTGCAGCAGGCGGTGGATGGCGCGGACCCGGAGCGGGTAGCGGGCGGTGTCCACCAGGAGCACGAGGCCGTAGTCCCAGGGGCCCGGGTCCGTGTGCTCCCGCTGGAGCCTCAGATAGGTGGCCCAGCGGTGGTGGCCGTCCGCGATCAGCGCCTGATGACCGGCCAGGTCCGCCTGGATCTCCGCCCGTTCGTCGGGATCGGTGACCGCCCACATCCGGTGGCGGAAGCCGTCCTCCGTGGTCGTGCAGAGCAGCGGTTCGCGCTCGACGGTCCGCTCGACCACCGCGCTCGCCCCCGTCGCCGGGTCCCCGTCGCCCCGGTACGTCAGCAGCAGCGGTTCCAGGTGGGCGGCGGTGGCGCGCATCAGGTCGGCCCGGTCCTCGACCACATGCGCCATGACGTCCTCGTGCGGAAGCACCACGCCGTCGGCCGGCCCCGAGAGCGCGAGGGCGCCGATGACGCCCCGTTGCAGGATCTCGTCGTCGCGCTGCTCGTACACGTACAGGGCGGGCTCGGCGTCTGGCGCGAGCACGCCCTCCGCGAGCCAGTCGTCCAGGGTGGCGGCGGCGCGGGCGTTGCGGGCGGCGACCGTGCCGGCCTGCGGCAGGATCAGCCGGACGATGTTGTGCGGATCCGCCGACTCCAGGTGCAGCAGCCCGTCGGGCCGCACGACCACGTCGTACGGGGGAGAGGTCACCGCGGCGAGGCTGCCGACCCGCTCGGGGACGTACCGCAGGCCACGGAACGGAAGCAGACGCAGTCCCTGGTCCGTCGTGCCTCGTGTGTTCATCCACGCATCGTATGTGGCTGCACGGATGCGCGATGATCGGGGGAGAAGCAGTCGAAGAGGAGCGCGGAACATGAGCGGGACGAGCAGGACCAGGCCGAGCGGCAGCAGCACCGCGCTGAACGAGGCGTACGACACGGCGCTGCTCGACCTCGACGGTGTCGTGTACGCGGGCGGGCTGGCGATCGACCACGCCGTCGAGGCGCTCGGCGCGGCGCGGGACGGCGGGATGCACCTGGCGTACGTCACCAACAACGCGCTGCGCACTCCGGACGCGGTCGCCGGGCACCTCACCGAGCTGGGCGTCCCGGCCGAGCCCACCGACGTGATCACCTCGGCGCAGGCCGTGGCCCGGCTGGTCGCCGACCAGCTGCCCGCCGGGGCCCGGGTCCTGGTCGTCGGCGGCGAGGGACTGCGCGTCGCGCTGCGGGAACGCGGCCTCGAACCCGTCGAGTCGGCCGACGACGACCCGGTCGCCGTGGTCCAGGGATACGGCGGCCCCGATCTGGCGTGGGGCCGGTTCGCGGAGGCGTCGTACGCGATCAACCGCGGGCTGCCGTGGTTCGCGTCCAACACCGATCTGACGATCCCGGGCGCCCGGGGCATCGCGCCCGGCAACGGGGCGGCCGTCGAGGTCGTCCGCATCGCCACCGGTGCCGAACCGCAGGTGGCCGGGAAGCCGCTCCCGCCGATGCACCGCGAGACGGTGCTGCGCACCGGGGCGGAACGGCCGCTGGTGGTCGGCGACCGGCTGGACACCGACATCGAGGGCGCGTTCAACGGGGGCGTCGACTCGCTGCTCGTGCTGACCGGGGTGACCGACGCGGCCCAGCTGGTGACCGCCGTTCCCGAGCACCGGCCGACGTACATCGACGCGGACCTGCGCGGGCTGCTCACCGGACAGCCCGAGGTGACGGAGGGCGGCGGGTCATTCCGCTGCGGCGGCTGGACGGCCTCCGCCGGGGGCGGCGCGCTCGTGCTGGAGGGTGACGGCGACGCGCTCGACGGGTTGCGGGCGCTGTGCGCGGCGGCCTGGTCGCACGCCGGGGACGGGGCCTGTGACCTGGAGGCGGAGAAGGCGGTGGCCAGGCTGGGACTGTGAGGACGGGCCCGGAGCCGGAAAGCGTGGGTAGGCTAACCTAACCGGGTGTTGGTTGAAAGCCCCCCGGATTCCAGTTCCGGCCCGATAGCCGCGCCGGACCAGGCCGCCGCTCCCCGCAGGCGTCACGCCGCGAGAGCGGCGGGACTCCTGGTGGCCGTGGCCGTCCTCGCGCTGGTGTGTCTCGCGTCCATCGGGATCGGTGCCAAGGCGCTGCCGCTCTCCGACGTGTGGCACGGCCTGTTCCACTACGCGGGCAGCGGCGACGACGTCCTCGTACGCGAGGTCCGCGTCCCCCGTACCGTGCTGGGGCTCCTCGTGGGTGCCGCGCTGGGCCTCGCCGGGGCGGTGATGCAGGCGCTGACCCGTAACCCGCTCGCCGAGCCCGGCATCCTCGGCGTCAACGCGGGGGCCTCGGCCGCCGTCGTCTCCGCGATCAGCTTCTTCGGCGTGACCTCGCTGACCGGCTACGTGTGGTTCGCCTTCGCGGGCGCCGCGATCGTGTCGGTGGCCGTGTACTTCCTCGGCGGAAGCCGGTCCTCGACGCCGGTCCGGCTCGCGCTCGCCGGGACGGCCGTCACCGCCGCGCTGTACGGGTACGTCAACGCCGTACAGCTGCTGGACTCGGCGTCGCTGGACCGGCTGCGGTTCTGGCAGGTCGGCTCGCTGGCCTCCGCCAACACCGAGACCGTCGGCAAGGTCTGGCCGTTCATCGCGGCGGGCGTGCTGCTCACCGTGTTCATCGCGCGCCCGCTCAACGCCCTGGAGATGGGCGACGACACCGCCAGGGCGCTGGGCGCGAACCTGACCCGGACCCGCGTCCTCGCGATGCTCGCCGTCACCCTGCTGTGCGGGGCGGCGACCGCCGCGTGCGGGCCGATCGTCTTCATCGGGCTGATGATCCCGCACCTGGTGCGCGCCCTCACCGGTCCCGACCTGCGGTGGATCCTGCCGTACGCGGCGGTGCTCTCCCCGGTGCTCCTGCTCGGCGCCGACGTGGTCGGCCGGGTCGTCGCCCGCCCCTCCGAACTCCAGGTCGGCATCGTCACCGCGCTCATCGGCGGGCCCGTCTTCATCTACCTCGTACGACGCAAGAGGATGTCCCAGCTGTGAAGGCCACGACCACGAAGGAGACGGCACGCGCGGTCCGTCCGGCACGGGCCGTGCGGACGGCCGGCGGGTACTCGTTCCGGATGAACGTGCGGGCGGCCGTGGTCGTCCTGCTCCTGGCCGTCGTGGCGGCGGGGGCCGCGATCGTCCTCATCGGCAGCGGCGACTTCTCGATGACGCCCGGCGAGGTCCTGACCACGCTCTTCGGCCACGGCACCTTCCAGCAGGAGTTCATCGTCACGGACCTGCGGCTTCCCCGGGTCCTCGTCGGACTGCTCGTCGGCGGTGCGCTCGGTGCCGGGGGCGCCGTCTTCCAGACCATCTCGCGCAACCCGCTCGGCAGCCCCGACGTGCTCGGCTTCGGGCAGGGCGCCACGGTCGGCGCGCTCACCGTGATCGTCCTCTTCGGGGGCGACGCGAAGGAGGTGGCGGCCGGCGCGGTCGTCGGCGGCCTGCTGACCGGTCTCGCCGTCTACCTGCTGGCGTGGAAGCGCGGTGTGCACGGCTTCCGGCTCGTCCTGGTGGGGATCGGGGCGGCGGCCATGCTGACCGCCGTCACCCAGTACCTGATCACCAAGGCGAACCTGGTCGACGCGACCCGTGCCGTCGTCTGGATGACCGGCTCCCTGGACGGCCGCGACTGGGCGCAGGTCTGGCCGCTGCTGGTCGTCTGCGCGGTGCTGCTTCCGCTGGTGTACGGGCACGGGCCGGCCCTGCGCGTCATGGAGATGGGCGACGACGCCGCGTACGCCCTCGGGGTGCGCGTGGAACGCACCCGCCTCCTCCTCATGGGCGCCGCCGTGCTGCTCGTCGCCGTCGCCACGGCGGCCGCCGGTCCGATCGCCTTCGTCTCGCTGAGCGCCCCGCAGCTGGCGCGCCGGCTGACCCGCTCCACCGGCCCGAACCTGGTGGCCGCGACGTTCATGGGGGCGGCGCTCCTGCTCGTCGCCGACTGGATCGCGCTCGACGCGTTCGGCGACCGTCAGCTGCCGGTGGGGGTGGTCACCGGGGTGCTCGGCGGCTGCTACCTCGTGTGGCTCCTGGTGACCGAGCGCAAGGCGGGGCGCATATGAGACCCGGTGCCGCCGCCCCTCTTCCACTGTCCGACAGCCGACCGTCCGACCCCCGGAGTACGACCATGCAGCGCCTCACCGCGGACTCGGTGACCCTCGGATACGACCAGCGGGTCATCGCGGAGAACCTCTCGGTCGAGATACCCGACCACTCGTTCACCGTGATCGTCGGCCCCAACGCGTGCGGCAAGTCGACGCTGCTGCGGGCGCTCTCCCGGATGCTGCGGCCGAGCCGGGGCCAGGTGCTGCTCGACGGGCAGTCGATCCACGGGCTGCCCGCCAAGAAGGTCGCGAAGACGCTGGGCCTGCTGCCGCAGTCCTCGATCGCGCCGGAGGGCATCACGGTCGCGGACCTCGTGGCGCGCGGGCGGTACCCGCACCAGGGCCTGCTGCGGCAGTGGTCGCCCGAGGACGAGCGGGTGGTCCAGGAGTCGATGGAGGCGACGGGCATCGGTGAGCTGGCAGATCGCTATGTCGACGAACTGTCCGGCGGTCAGCGCCAGCGGGTCTGGATCGCGATGGCCCTCGCCCAGCAGACGCCGCTGCTGCTGCTGGACGAGCCGACGACGTACCTCGACATCCAGCACCAGATCGATGTGCTGGACCTGTGCGCCGAGCTGCACGAGACGCAGGGGCGGACGCTGGTGGCCGTCCTGCACGACCTGAACCACGCGGCGCGGTACGCCACGCATCTGATCGCGATGCGCGGCGGGGAGATCGTCGCGGAGGGGGCGCCGGGGGAGATCGTCACCGCGGAGCTGGTGGAGCGGGTGTTCGGGCTGCGGTGCCAGGTGATCCCCGATCCGGAAACCGGGACGCCTCTGGTGGTGCCTGCCGCGCGTGCGCGCGGCGGGGCTGCAAAGACGTCCTCATTCGCCGGACGGGCCTGATGCGGCCGGCGTCGTCACAGCAGTGACTTCAGTTTCAGGAGGTCTCTGAAGCCCGCCTCCAGGCGGACCCGGCCCGATGCCCATGCCTTCGCGAAGTTCAGGTCGCCGTCGACCATGGCGACCAGGTCGTCGCCGGTCATCGAGAGGCGGATCTCGGCCTTTTCGCGGGGCGGGCCCTCCAGCGTGTCCAGGACCCGGATGCGGCCGCCGGACAGGCGGCCGGTGAACGTGATGTCCAGATCCCGGATGTGGCAGCTCAGCGAGCGGTCCAGGTCGGCGGCGCGGCGCACGTCGCCGTCCGCCCCCGCGAGGTTGTCGGAAAGTCTGTCGAGTGCGCTGCGGCACTCCGCCATGGTCGCCATCATGATCGACGGTACCCCAGCGCTTCGCGGTAGCGTTTCCGCATGAGCGACCCGATGCCCGACCCCGAGACGGACACCCCGCCGGAGCCGGCCGAGCCCGCGGGGCCCGCGCCCCTCGGTGTCGTACGGACGCCCACTGGCAGTCCCGGGGTGGACGCGCTGCTGGAGCGGCTGGCCGATGCCGACCACCTCGCGGCGGACGGGCACACCGAGGTGTACGAGGATGTACACCGGGGCCTGCGCGAGGCGCTGAGCGCGCTGGACGCCGGGCCCGCCCCCGCACCGGGACCACCCGTACCGGTGCCCCCGTACAACCACAGGAGCTGAACCGAACGTGGCAGGAGTCGCCCGTCGCCGTCTCGACGCCGAGCTGGTACGCCGCAAGCTGGCCCGCTCGCGCGAGCACGCCAGCCAGCTGATCGCGGCGGGCCGGGTGACCGTCGGCGGCAACACCGCGACCAAACCGGCCACCCAGGTCGAGACCAGCGCCGCCGTCGTCGTCACCAAGGACGACAGCGACCCCGAGTACGTCTCGCGCGGCGGCCACAAGCTGGCCGGCGCCCTCGCCGCCTTCGTGCCGCTCGGGCTGGAGGTCGAGGGCCGCCGGGCGCTCGACGCGGGGGCCTCGACCGGCGGGTTCACCGATGTCCTGCTGCGCGCCGGGGTCGCCCGGGTGGTGGCCGTGGACGTCGGCTACGGGCAGCTCGCCTGGTCGCTCCAGTCCGACAAGCGCGTCGTCGTCAAGGACCGCACCAACGTCCGGGAACTGACCCTGGAGGCCATCGACGGCGAGCCGGTCGACCTGGTGGTGGGCGACCTGTCGTTCATCCCGCTCGGACTCGTGCTGCCGGCCCTGATCCGCTGCACGGGCCCCGGCGCCGACCTGGTTCTCATGGTCAAGCCGCAGTTCGAGGTCGGCAAGGAACGGCTCGGCAGCGGCGGCGTGGTGCGCGACCCCGGGCTGCGCGCCGAGGCGGTCCGGGAAGTGGCCCGCCGGGCGTGGGCGCTGGGCCTGGGGGTGCGGGGCGTGACCGCGAGCCCGCTGCCGGGGCCCTCGGGGAACGTCGAGTACTTTCTGTGGCTGCGGGCCGGGGCACCGGAACTGGATCCCGCGGATGTCGACCGTGCAGTGGCGGAGGGGCCTCGTTGACGACGAATGCGGCACGTACAGTCTTTCTTCTCGCGCACACCGGCCGCCCGGCCGCGATCCGCAGCGCGGAGCTCGTCGTGCAGGGGCTGCTGCGCCACGGCCTGGGGGTGCGGGTCCTCGCCACGGAGGCGGCCGACCTGCCCCTGCCCCCGTCCGTGGAGACCGTCACCGATGCCACGCCCGAGGTCCTCAACGGCTGTGAGCTGCTGATCGTCCTCGGCGGCGACGGGACACTCCTGCGCGGCGCCGAACTCTCCCGCGCCTCCGGCGTGCCCATGCTCGGCGTCAACCTCGGCCGGGTCGGCTTCCTCGCCGAGGCCGAGCGCGACGACCTCGACAAGGTGGTCGACCGGGTCGTCACCCGGGCGTACACGGTCGAGGAGCGCATGACGATCGACGTCCTGGTGCACAGCAACGGGAACGTCGTCCACACCGACTGGGCGCTCAACGAGGCGGCCGTGCAGAAGGTGTCGCCCGAGCGGATGCTCGAAGTCGTCCTGGAGATCGACGGCCGCCCGGTGACCGGGTTCGGCTGCGACGGCATCGTGTGCGCGACGCCCACCGGCTCGACCGCGTACGCCTTCTCGGCCGGCGGGCCCGTCGTCTGGCCGGAGGTCGAGGCGCTGCTCATGGTCCCGATCAGCGCCCACGCCCTGTTCGCCAAGCCGCTCGTGACCTCGCCCACGTCGGTGCTCGCCGTCGAGGTCCAGCCGCACACCCCGCACGGGGTGCTGTGGTGCGACGGGCGCAGGACCGTCGAGCTGCCCTCCGGGGCGCGGGTCGAGGTGCGGCGCGGTGCCGTGCCCGTCCGGCTGGCCCGGCTGCACCAGGCGTCGTTCACGGACCGCCTCGTCGCCAAGTTCGCGCTGCCGGTGTCGGGGTGGCGGGGCGCGCCCCACTGACCCCGGGCGGGGCGGCACGATCCGGGGGCCGGGCCGTGGCCCGTGTGCGCGCGGACGGTGAAACCTCGTATGGTCATGTCCGTGTTGGAGGAGATGCGGATACGGTCGCTCGGGGTCATCGACGACGCGGTGGTGGAGCTGTCACCCGGCTTCACCGCGGTGACGGGTGAGACCGGCGCCGGCAAGACCATGGTCGTCACCAGCCTGGGGCTGCTGCTCGGCGGTCGCGCCGACCCCGCCCTGGTGCGGATCGGCGCCAAGGCCGCGGTGGTCGAGGGCCGGATCACGGTGGCCGAGGGCGACGCGGTGGCGCTGCGAGCCGAGGAGGCCGGGGCCGAGATCGAGGACGGGGCGCTGCTCATCAGCCGCACCGTCTCCGCCGAAGGGCGCTCCCGGGCGCACCTCGGCGGCAGATCCGTGCCCGTGGGCGTGCTGTCCGAGCTGGCCGACGAACTCGTCGCCGTGCACGGCCAGACCGATCAGCAGGGCCTCCTCAAGCCCGCCCGGCAGCGCCAGGCCCTCGACCGGTACGCGGGCGACGGCGTCGCCGTGCCGCTCGCCACGTACACGGCGGCCTACCGGAGGCTGCGGGACGTGGCGGCGGAGCTGGACGAGCTGACGACGCGCGCCCGCGAACGCGCCCAGGAGGCCGACCTGCTGCGCTTCGGCCTCGACGAGATCGCCGCCGTCGAACCCCTGGCCGGCGAGGACACCGAGCTGGCCGCCGAGGCCCAGCGGCTCGGCCACGCCGACGCGCTCGCCTCCGCCGCCGCCCTCGCGCACACCGCGCTGGCCGGCAACCCGGAGGACCCGGAGGCCCTGGACGCCACGACCGTGGTGGCCGCCGCCCGGCAGGCCCTCGACGGGGTGCGCTCGCACGACCCGGCGCTCGCCTCGCTCGCCGACCGGGTCGGCGAGATCTCCATCCTGCTCGCGGACGTCTCCGGCGAACTGTCCGGTTACGCGGACCAGCTCGACGCCGACCCGCTGCGGCTCGCCGCCGTCGAGGAGCGGCGTGCCGCGCTCACCGCCCTGACCCGCAAGTACGGGGAGGACATCACCGCCGTACTCGCCTGGGCGCAGGAGGGCGCGGCCCGGCTCACCGAGCTGGAGGGCGACGACGACCGGATCGGTGAGCTGACCGCCGAGCGGGACGCCCTGCGCGCCGAACTCTCGGTGCTCGGGCAGGCGCTGACCGACGCCCGGACGGCGGCCGCCGCGTCCTTCGCGGAGGCGGTGACCGAGGAGCTGGCGTCCCTGGCCATGCCGCACGCCCGGGTGTCCTTCGACATCCGGCAGACCGAGGCGGCCGACGAGGCGTCCGGCATCGGGATCGGCGGACGGAACGTGGCGTACGGCCCGTCCGGCGCGGACGAGGTCGAACTGCTGCTGGCCCCGCACCCCGGCGCCCAGCCCCGGCCGATCGCCAAGGGCGCGTCGGGCGGTGAGCTCTCCCGGGTGATGCTCGCGGTCGAGGTGGTCTTCGCGGGCTCCGACCCCGTGCCCACGTACCTCTTCGACGAGGTCGACGCGGGCGTCGGCGGCAAGGCGGCCGTCGAGGTCGGGCGGAGGCTCGCGAAGCTGGCGAGGTCCGCCCAGGTCGTCGTCGTCACGCACCTGCCCCAGGTGGCCGCGTTCGCGGACCGGCAGCTGCTGGTCGAGAAGACCGTGGACGGCTCGGTGACCAGCAGCGGGGTCACCGTCCTGGAGGGCGAGGACCGGGTACGGGAGCTGTCCCGGATGCTCGCGGGCCAGGAGGACTCCGAGACGGCCCGCGCCCACGCCGAGGAACTGCTCGCCACGGCCCGCGCGGACGGGTAGCGCTTCCGGGCCGGGGTGCGCTCGGCGCGTGCCCCGGCTCTCGCACCCGCCGTACGGGTGTCGTGGCGCCGTACACGCTTTCACCCGTGCGAGTGGTGTCGGCCGTCCGATTTGTCGTGGTGAGCCCCGGAGTAACGGTTCCGTCGTGCCGGAACGTGCGTACGGACTGGCATCCTTGGCCGTGTTCATACCCCCGACTCGGGAGCCCCGGGAGCCAATCGACGTGTCACAGCTGCGCACGGTCCAGGTACTCGGCGGCGGCAGTGCCGGCAGCAGCTCGCACGCCGGCTCGCTGGCCGCCGGGCTGGTCGCCCGGGGAGTGCGGGTGACCGTCTGCGCGCCGGCCGGGCTGGGCCGCGCCCACGACTTCGCCGCCAACGGCGCCCACTTCGCGCCCGTGCCCCGGCGCAGCGACCCGGCGGCCGTCGCCGCCCTGCGCGCCGCGTGCGCCGACGCGGACGTCGTCCACGCGCACGGACTGCACGCCGCCGTGCGGGCGGCCCTGGCGATCGGCCGCCGGCCCGTCCCCCTGGTCGTCACCTGGCACACCCGGGCCCACGCCGAGGGGGCCCGCCGCCGGCTGCTGCACCTCCTGGAGCGGAGGGCGGTGCGCGCGGCGGCCGTGGTGCTCGCCACCTCCTCCGACCTGGTCGACCGGGCGCGGGCCCGGGGCGCCCGCGACGCCCGGCTCGCACCGGTCGCCGCACCCCGGGCGCCGCGCCCGGCCGGGCCGCCCGCCGACAAGGTCCGCGCCGAACTCGGTGCGGTGGAAAGGCCGCTGGTCGTGGCGCTCGGCAGTCTCGTACCGCATCACGGTTACGGGACCCTGCTCGACGCGGCGGCCGCCTGGCGCCTGCTCGACCCCGTGCCGCTGGTGGCCGTCGTCGGCGAGGGGCGGGAGCGGGCGGCCCTGCGGCGGCGGATCACGGCCGAGGGCCTGCCCGTCGAACTGCTCGGCGACCGGCCCGACGCCGCCGCGCTCCTGGCCGCCGCCGACGTGGCCGTCCTGCCCAGCCGCTGGGAGTCCCGCTCGACCACCGCCCAGCAGGCGCTGCGCTCCGGGGTGCCCCTGGTCGCCACGGCGGTCGGCGGCACGCCCGAACTGGTGGGGGACGCCGCCGTCCTCGTGCCGTACGCGGACGCCGAGGCGCTGGCCGTCGAGGTGGCCCGGCTGCTCGGGGACCCGGCCGAGCGGGACCGGCTGGCCGCCGAGGGTCTGCGGCAGGCGGCGAGCTGGCCGACCGAGGACGACACGGTGGCCCAGGTGCTCGCGGTGTACGACGAGCTGGCCCGGCCGCCGGGCCGTTGACAGTCTTCCGGCCGGCTGCGATCTTGAAAAATCGGACCGGACGGCTGAGGAGGACGCGTGGGCGGGGAAACACAGGCGTACGGGGACGGGAGCACCGCCGTCGGCGCGTTGCCCGGACCCCTCGTCTCCACGGACTGGCTCGCGGCGCGCCTCGGCGCCCCCGGGCTGCTGGTGCTCGACGCGTCGGTGGTTGCTCCCGGGCAGGTGCCCGACGCGGCGGGCGGAGCGCACCGGGGGAGCGGGCGGCGGATCGAGGGGGCCCGGATCTTCGACATCGACGGGGCGCTCTCCGACCACACGGTGCCGGTGCCGCACACCATGCCGGACGCCGCCCGGTTCGCCGAGGAGATGCGGGCGCTCGGCCTGAACGACGCGGACACCGTGGTCGTGTACGACACCGTCGGGATCTACTCCAGCGCCCGGGCCTGGTGGATGCTCCGGGCCATGGGCTTCGACCGGGCCGCCGTCCTCGACGGGGGCCTGCCCGCCTGGACCGCCGCCGGACTGCCCGTCACCGAGGGCGCGCCGGAACCGGCAGCCGGGCGCGGTGACTTCACGGCGCGGCCCCGGCCCGGACTCCTCGTCGGCGCCGGTGAGGTGGCGGAGGCGCTGGCCGATCCGGAGGCGGCGGTGCTCGACGCCAGGACCCGGGGGCGGTTCGAGGGGACGGAGCCCGAGCCGCGGGCCGGGCTGCGCGGCGGCCATATGCCGGGGGCCGTCAGCCTGCCGTTCGGCCGGCTCCAGGACGAGGGCCGGATGCGGGCGCCCGACGAGCTGCGCGCCGCGTTCGCCGGTGCGGCCGGTGACCGCGGGCGGCTGTACTTCAGCTGCGGGTCCGGGGTCACCGCCTGCGTCCTCGCGCTCGGGGCCGAGCTCGCCGGATACCGGGACCTGACGGTGTACGACGGGTCCTGGAGCGAGTGGGGGCTGCCTTCGGCGGACCCGGCGGACCGGCCGGTCGCGACGGGCCCGGCACCGGGCTGACACGGCTCCGCCCGGCGGCCGGAGAGCGGCAGCCGGGCGGAGAACGCGCACCGGGGGGCGTCAGCCCACGTACGCCCCGCTCGCCGTCAGGCGCAGGGCCGTGTCGATCAGCGGGACGTGGCTGAACGCCTGCGGGAAGTTGCCCACCTGGCGCTGGAGCCGGGCGTCCCACTCCTCGGCCAGCAGGCCCAGGTCGTTGCGGAGGGACAGCAGCCGCTCGAAGAGCCGGCGCGCCTCGTCGACCCGGCCGATCATCGCGAGGTCGTCCGCCAGCCAGAACGAGCAGGCCAGGAACGCGCCCTCGTCGCCCTCCAGGCCGTCCACGCCCGCGTCGTCGCCGGCGGTCGGGTAGCGCAGGACGAAGCCGTCCTCCGTGGACAGCTCCCGCTGGATCGCCTCGATGGTGCCGATGACCCGCTTGTCGTCGGGGGGCAGGAAGCCCATCTGCGGGATCAGCAGCAGGGAGGCGTCCAGCTCCTTCGACCCGTACGACTGGGTGAAGGTGTTGCGCTCGGGGTCGTAACCCCGCTCGCAGACGTCGCGGTGGATCTCGTCGCGCAGCTCGTGCAGCCGCTCCACCGGGCCCTCCGCGTCGCCGGACTCGATGAGCTTGATGGTGCGGTCGACCGCGACCCAGGCCATCACCTTGGAGTGCACGAAGTGGCGGCGCGGCCCGCGCACCTCCCAGATGCCCTCGTCCGGCTCGGTCCAGTGCTTCTCCAGGTACTCGATCAGCTTGAGCTGGAGACCGGTGGCGTAGTCGTTGCGGGCCAGGCCCGTCATGTGCGCCAGGTGCAGCGCCTCGGTGACCTCGCCGTACACGTCCAGCTGGAGCTGGCCCGCCGCGCCGTTGCCGACGCGGACCGGGGCGGAGCCCTCGTAACCCGGCAGCCACTCCAGCTCCGCCTCGCCCAGCTCCCGCTCGCCCGCGATCCCGTACATGATCTGCAGGTTCTCCGGGTCGCCGGCCACCGCGCGCAGCAGCCACTCGCGCCAGGCGCGGGCCTCCTCGCGGTAGCCGGTGCGCAGCAGCGAGGAGAGGGTGATCGCGGCGTCGCGCAGCCAGGTGTAGCGGTAGTCCCAGTTCCGGGAGCCGCCGATGTCCTCGGGCAGCGAGGTGGTCGGCGCCGCGACGATGCCGCCGGTCGGCGCGTACGTCAGTGCCTTCAGCGTGATCAGCGAGCGGACCACGGCCTCGCGGTAGGGCCCGTGGTACGTGCACTGCTCGACCCACTCGCGCCAGAAGTCCGCGGTCGCCTCCAGCGAGCCGTCCGGGTCCGGGAGCGCGGGCGGCTCGTGGTGCGAGGGCTGCCAGCTGATCGTGAACGCGATCCGGTCACCGGGGGCGACGGTGAAGTCGGAGTACGTCGTCAGGTTCTCGCCGTAGGTGTCGACGGGCGTGTCCAGCCACACCGAATCCGGGCCGGCGACGGCGACCGTACGCGAGTCCACCTTGTGCACCCAGGGGGTGACGCGGCCGTAGCTGAACCGCATGCGCAGCTCCGAGCGCATCGGCACCCGGCCGCTGACGCCCTCCACGATGCGGATCAGCTGCGGCGCCCCGTCGCGCGGGGGCATGAAGTCGGTCACTCTGACCGTGCCGCGCGGCGTGTCCCACTCCGATTCGAGGATGAGGGAGTCCCCGCGGTAGCGGCGGCGGTCGGCCGCGGGCGGCTCCGCGCCCTCGGGGCGGGCCGGGCCCAGTCGCCAGAAGCCATGTTCCTCGGTGCCCAGAAGGCCCGCGAAAATGGCGTGTGAATCGAAGCGGGGCAGGCAGAGCCAGTCGGCTGTGCCGTCCCGGCAGACCAGGGCGGCGGTCTGCATGTCTCCGATGAGTGCGTAATCCTCGATGCGCCCGGCCACGTGCATCTCCAGTCGAACGGCCATGTCGCCCCGTGGGGCGCTTACTGCGGGTCAAGAGGTTGTCGCAAGGGGTTGTTGTGGGGGGACCTGCGAACTTGGGCCTCGCCCGAGCGAGTGTCCGAGCAGGATACGACGCACACGGGTGATCTGCGCGACCCTCTTGACAACCGGACTGCGCCGATCGAGTGGGATGCGAGTGGCATATGCGATTCGCGCCGCGCTCGCGCGCCGGTGGCCGGAAGCAGTCCCTCTCCGTCGCTGATACCCTGGTAGCCCGTGGACGGTGGTCGTCGGCGAGAGCAGACGAGGCCCCCGAACCGCAGCGACGGCATCTCCGGAATCTCCGGACGGCAACGCCGGCACGCACCTCATGATCGCGACCACGGGAGCCCCCTTTGGCTATGCAGCCCACATCCACGACGACCAAGCACATCTTCGTCACCGGGGGTGTCGCCTCTTCCCTCGGCAAGGGTCTGACTGCCTCCAGCCTCGGCGCCCTGCTCAAGGCGCGCGGTCTCCGGGTCACCATGCAGAAGCTCGACCCGTACCTGAACGTCGACCCGGGCACGATGAACCCGTTCCAGCACGGCGAGGTCTTCGTCACCAACGACGGTGCGGAGACGGACCTCGACATCGGCCACTACGAGCGCTTCCTCGACGTGGACCTCGACGG
Organism: Streptomyces sp. SAS_281; assembly: GCF_052542855.1. Classification (NCBI taxonomy): domain Bacteria; kingdom Bacillati; phylum Actinomycetota; class Actinomycetes; order Kitasatosporales; family Streptomycetaceae; genus Streptomyces; species Streptomyces sp. SAS_281. The sequence continues at coordinate 9,822 of NZ_JBMNDO010000110.1, read as the reverse complement.
CTCGGCCAACGTCACCACCGGCCAGGTCTACTCGCAGGTCATCGCCAAGGAGCGGCGCGGCGAGTACCTCGGCGACACCGTCCAGGTCATCCCCCACATCACCAACGAGATCAAGCACCGCATCCGCCGGATGGCCACCGACGACGTCGACGTGGTCATCACGGAGGTCGGCGGCACCGTCGGCGACATCGAGTCGCTGCCGTTCCTGGAGACCGTCCGCCAGGTCCGCCACGAGGTCGGCCGGGACAACGTCTTCGTCGTGCACATCTCGCTGCTGCCCTACATCGGCCCCTCCGGCGAGCTGAAGACCAAGCCCACCCAGCACTCCGTGGCCGCGCTGCGCAACATCGGTATCCAGCCGGACGCCATCGTGCTGCGCGCCGACCGCGACGTGCCGACCGCCATCAAGCGCAAGATCTCGCTGATGTGCGACGTGGACGAGGCGGCCGTGGTCGCCTGCGTGGACGCCAAGTCGATCTACGACATCCCCAAGGTGCTGCACACCGAGGGTCTGGACGCCTACGTCGTGCGCAAGCTCGACCTGCCGTTCCGGGACGTCGACTGGACAACCTGGGACGACCTGCTGGACCGCGTCCACAACCCCGACCACGAGGTCACCGTCGCCCTGGTCGGCAAGTACATCGACCTGCCCGACGCCTACCTCTCGGTCACCGAGGCCATCCGGGCCGGCGGTTTCGCCAACAAGGCCCGGGTCAAGGTCGAGTGGGTCGCGTCCGACGACTGCAAGACCCCGGCCGGTGCCGAGAAGGCCCTCGCCGGTGTCGACGCGATCTGCATCCCCGGCGGCTTCGGTGAGCGCGGCGTGGTCGGCAAGGTCGGCGCGATCCGGTACGCCCGCGAGAACAAGGTGCCGCTGCTCGGCCTCTGCCTCGGCCTCCAGTGCATCGTGATCGAGGCGGCCCGCAACCTCGCCGACATCCCCGACGCCAACTCCACGGAGTTCGACGCCGCGACCTCCCACCCGGTCATCTCCACCATGGAGGAGCAGCTCGCGTACGTCGAGGGCGCCGGTGACCTGGGCGGCACCATGCGGCTCGGCCTGTACCCGGCGAAGCTCGCCGAGGGCTCGCTGGTCCGCGAGGCGTACGACGACCAGCCGTACGTGGAGGAGCGCCACCGCCACCGCTACGAGGTCAACAACGCCTACCGCGCCGAGCTGGAGAAGAAGGCCGGCCTGGTCTTCTCGGGCACCTCCCCGGACAACAAGCTGGTCGAGTACGTCGAGTACCCGCGCGAGGTCCACCCGTACCTCGTCGCGACCCAGGCGCACCCGGAGCTGCGCTCCCGCCCGACCCGCCCGCACCCGCTCTTCGCCGGTCTGGTGAAGGCGGCCGTCGCCCGCAAGACGGGCGCCGCCGGGGGCGAGCAGGGCAAGTAAGCGGCACCTCCGCAGGCGTTACGGTTGACCGGGGCGCGCGTCCGAACAGGGACGCGGGCCCCGGTCACCGTTTTTCGTGGGAGGACGCAGATGGGTTTCCAGGACACACCCGAGGAATGGCGGGTCGCCGAGAGCGCGACCCCGTTCCGGGGGAAGAAGACCAGCGTCCGCGCCGACGACGTCGAGATGCCCGACGGTACGGTCGCCCACCGCGACTACCAGGTGCACCCCGGCTCGGTCGCCGTGCTCGCGCTCGACGACGAGGGCCGTGTCCTCGTCCTGCGCCAGTACCGCCACCCGGTGCGCCACAAGCTGTGGGAGATCCCGGCCGGGCTGCTCGACGTGCCCGGCGAGAACCCGCTGCACGCCGCCCAGCGCGAGCTGTACGAGGAGGCGCACGTCAAGGCCGAGGACTGGCGGGTGCTCACCGACATCTACACCTCGCCCGGCGGCTCCGACGAGGCCGTACGGATCTTCCTCGCCAGGGACGTCTCCGAGGCGGAGGGCGAGCGCTTCGAGGTCGCCGAGGAGGAGGCCGACATGGAACTGGCCCGGGTGCCGCTCCAGGACCTCGTGCGCAAGGTGCTCGCCGGCGACCTGCACAACAGCTGCCTGGTCGTGGGCGTGCTCGCGCTCACCGCGGCCCTCGCGGGCGACGGCGTCGATGCGCTGCGCCCCGCCGACGCGCCGTGGCCGGCCCGCCCCTTCGACGCCTGACGGGCAGACGGGCAGCCGCTTCGACGTCCGACGGGGCGTCCCCTGTCCGACGGGGCGTCCCCTGTCCGACGGGGCGTCCCCTCGACGTCTGACAGGGCGTCTCCCCGACGTCTGACGGGGTGTCCGCAACCCTGCGGGGCGGTCGATGGGACCGCTCGTACGGTCACTCCCGCGCATCCCCCGATCGTAATAAATGCTGATCCGATCGAGGGATGCCCGGGTCGCGCTCCCCCTTCTTCGGCCACCCGGCTGAACTACGCTTCGAATGCCCTGACCGGAGTCCCGCAGGGCGACGCGTGCAGCGAAGTGGAGCGTGGCCCGTGACGGATCAGGCGGTGGACACCAGCGGCCCGGCCGAGGCAGCGGGGACCGAGGAGCCGCCCGCCCCGGAGCCGACCCGATTCTTCGGCCGCGAACGCGAGTTGAGAGAACTCCGCGACGACATCGAGCGCGCCGGGCTCGACACCATGGCCGGCCGCCGCAGCGCCCGCGCCCGGGTCCTCCTGATCGCCGGACGCCCCGGCTCCGGCCGCACCGCGCTCGCCTCCGAACTCGCCCGCCGCCTCCTGGGGACCGGCGACTACCCCGACGGCCTGCTCCGCGTCCGGCTCGCCGAGACCGGCGTCGGCCCCGTCCCCCCGGAGCGCGCCGCCCGCGACCTCCTCGGCCGGCTCGGCCTGACCGGCCCGCCCGGCGCCGACGCCGACGAACTGACCGAAATGGTCCGCGAGGCCCTGGCCGTCCGCCGGGTCCTGCTCCTCCTGGACGACGCGGCGGACGCCGAACAGGTCGACCCGCTGCTCCCCGACAACCCGGACTGCCTCGTCCTCGCCACGTCCGAGGGCCCGCTGACCGGTATCCCCGGCGTCCGGCCCTGCACCATCGGCGGCCTGGACGCGGGCTCCGCCGTCCAGCTCCTCGGCAGCGCCATCGACCAGGTCAGGATCACCGTCGACCCGCTGACCGCCCAGACCCTGGCAGAGGAGTGCGGCGGGCAGCCGGCCGCCCTGGTCCTCATCGGCGGCTGGCTCGCCGCCCGCCCGACCGCCTCGGTGGCCGACGCCGGACGGCAGCTGCGCGCGCTGCCCGACGACCCGGAGGCGCCCGCCGGGACGCGTCCGCTGACCCGCGCCTTCCGCCTCGTCCACGACTCGCTGCCGGCCACCCCCGCCCGGATACTGCGCCTGCTCTCCCTCGCCCCCGGCGGCCTCGCCGACGCCCACACCGCCTCCGCGCTGGCCGGCTGCTCCGTCTCGGCCGCCCGGACCACCCTGGACGACTTCGTCACCCTGGGCCTGCTGCGCCGGGAGGACACCGACGAACCGCAGTACGAGGTGCCGGGCTGCCTCGCCGGACTGCTGCGGGCCCTCCTGGAGGACCGGGACCGCCCCGCCGAGATCCAGCTCGCCCGGGCCAGGATGCTGGAGCGCACCGTGCGCCTGCTCCAGTCCTGCCGCGCCGTCACGGACCCGGAGGGCTCGCCGTCCCGCCGCAAGCTCGCCGGGCTCCCGAGCACCCTGCGCTTCCCGAACGCGGAGACCGCCGCCGCCTGGCTGCGCGCCCGCAGGTCCGCGCTGCTCGCCGCCGCCCGGATCGCCGTCGAGGACGGGGAGCTCGACACGCTGGCCCGCCGGCTGGTCGCCGCGCTGGTGCGGGCGCTCGCCGCGCACGAGGGCACCGACGCCGCCGCCCCCGACCTCTACGCCCTGCACGGTCTCGTGCTGGCCGTCGCCGAGCGCCGCGACCTGCCCCGCGAGCGGGCGGCGGCCCTGCTCAACCTGGCCGACCTGGACGCCGGGACCGGCCGCACCCGGGAGGCGCTGGCCCGGTACCGGGAGGCGCTGGACGCCGGGCGGGCCGCGAAGGACCCGTACGCCACCGGGCGGGCCATGGAGTCCGTCGGCGGCGCCTACGCGGAGCTGGGGGACTACCACCGGGCGTCCGACTGGTACGGACGGGCACTCGCCCAGCGCCTCACCCAGGGCGAGCCGGCCGAGGCGGCGCGCCTGTACGGGAGGCTCGGCACCGTCCACACCTACGCCGGGCGGTACGGCGAGGCGCTGCGGAACTGGCGGGCGGCCGCGGCGGGTCACCGCAGGCTCGGCGACCTCCCGGCCCAGGCCCGGGCGCTCAGCGAGATGGCCCGGGTCCAGGAGTACGCGGGCCGGCCGCAGGAGTCGCTGCGCACCTGCCGGGAGGCGGTGGAGTGGGCGCGGCGGGCCAAGGACGTACGGCTCCAGGCGGCGCTGGAACTGCGGCTCGCGGACACCCTGGACCGGCTCGGTGATCCCGCTGCGGCCGGGCTGCACCGGGGCGCGGCCGACAGATTGTTGGGCGAAGAGGGGGCGACCTGCGAAATCGGCAGTGCTTCATCAGAAAAATAATGCTTTGCAAGGCTAGACAGCGGGAACCCCTTCATTAGACTGGCTGTACCGCGGCCGTTCGCGGTGCCTTCACATGTGATGCATCTACCCCTTTTGCATCACTGTGCCCGGATTATCCTCTGAGCCAAGGACCGTGATCGACATGAAGGTCGGCATCCCCCGCGAAGTGAAGAACAACGAGTTCCGCGTGGCGATCACGCCTGCCGGTGTGCATGAGCTCGTCCGCCACGGCCATCAGGTCGTCGTCGAGCGGAACGCCGGAGCGGGCTCCTCCATCACGGACGCGGAGTACGTCGCGGCCGGTGCGGAGATCCTGCCGACCGCCGACGAGGTCTGGGCCGCCGCCGACCTGCTGCTCAAGGTCAAGGAGCCGGTCGCCGAGGAGTACCACCGCCTCCGCAAGGGGCAGACCCTCTTCACCTACCTGCACCTCGCCGCCTCGCGCGAGTGCACCGACGCGCTCCTGGAGTCGGGCACCACCGCCATCGCGTACGAGACCGTCGAGACGGCCAACCGCGCGCTGCCGCTGCTCGCCCCGATGTCCGAGGTCGCGGGCCGGCTCGCCCCGCAGGTCGGCGCGTACCACCTGATGCGCTCGGCCGGTGGCCGCGGCGTGCTGCCGGGCGGCGTCCCGGGTACGGCGGCCGGCCGCGCCGTCGTCATCGGCGGCGGTGTCTCCGGCTGGAACGCCACCCAGATCGCCGTGGGCCTCGGCTTCCACGTCACGCTGCTCGACAAGGACATCAACAAGCTCCGCGAGGCGGACAAGGTCTTCGGCACCAAGGTGCAGACCGTCGTCTCGAACGCCTTCGAGCTGGAGAAGGCCGTGGTCGAGGCCGACCTCGTGGTCGGTGCCGTGCTGATCCCCGGCGCCAAGGCCCCGAAGCTGGTCACCAACGAGCTCGTCGCCAAGATGAAGCCCGGAAGTGTACTTGTCGACATTGCAATTGATCAGGGCGGCTGCTTCGAGGACTCGCACCCGACGACCCACGCCGAGCCGACCTTCCAGGTCCACGACTCCGTCTTCTACTGCGTCGCGAACATGCCCGGCGCGGTGCCCAACACCTCGACGTACGCCCTCACCAACGCGACGCTGCCCTACATCGTGGAGCTCGCCAACCGGGGCTGGGTGGAGGCGCTGCGCCGCGACGCCGCGCTCGCCAAGGGGCTCAACACCCATGACGGGCAGGTCGTTTACCGCGAGGTGGCCGAGGCGCACGGCCTCGACCACGTCGACCTGAACACGCTCATCGGCTGACCGGGGTCAACCCCTTCGTCAACTCCGTGTGTCCGGCCGGACCTTGCTGTCAAGGTCCGGCCGGACGCATGCCGGGTCCGCGCGCGCCCCCGAGCAACTCGTCTCGAACGTAACCCTTTAACCGTTTCGTACACCTGGGAAAAGTGTGTACCGAGGGTTGCGCGCCCTTGACAGCGGGGCGTTCGATTGCCGACACAACGGGCCGGGTCCGGCGGATTGTGTTGCTGCGGACAGGGGACACGCCATAGAGTCGCCAATCGTCGGCATGGTGCCACGCTGACCTATCGATAAGTTTCCTGGTCACGTCCAAGGAGGTAAGACGACTTGTGAATGAGTCGACAATTACTCCCGGGGGTGTTCAATCAGGGATGCCTGCACGGGGCCGGAGCCCGCACGGGCTGGAGGCTGTCGGCTCCGTCGCTGTCCGCACCTTCGCCACCCACCAGCACATGACGACAGCCCCCCAGATGATGGACGGCCTACACGTGAACGCCATGGCCGGCAACGAGAGTGGCCGGGACACCGCCCCCCTCGCCGACTTCGCCGAGACGCCCCAGGCGCATTTCTACGACCCCGACGCCGAGTACGAGCCCGACCCGGAGTACGCGGCCACGCTCGCGCCGGACGCCGCCCGGCAGCGCCGCGAGCGGATCGGCCCGACCGGCCGCCCCCTGCCCTACTTCCCGATCCCGGGCCCGCTGGCCGACCACGGCCCCGCGAAGATCATCGCGATGTGCAACCAGAAGGGCGGCGTCGGCAAGACCACGTCGACCATCAACCTGGGTGCCGCGCTCGCGGAGTACGGCCGGCGCGTCCTGCTGGTCGACTTCGACCCGCAGGGCGCCCTCTCGGTCGGCCTCGGGGTAAACCCGATGGAGCTCGACCTCACCGTCTACAACCTGCTCATGGAGCGGGGCATGGCGGCCGACGAGGTCCTGCTGAAGACCGCGGTCCCCAACATGGACCTGCTCCCCAGCAACATCGACCTCTCCGCCGCCGAGGTGCAGCTCGTCAGCGAGGTGGCCCGCGAGTCCACGCTCCAGCGCGCCCTCAAGCCGCTGATGGCCGACTACGACTACATCGTGATCGACTGTCAGCCCTCGCTCGGCCTGCTCACGGTGAACGCGCTGACCGCCGCGCACAAGGTGATAGTCCCGCTCGAGTGCGAGTTCTTCGCGCTGCGCGGTGTGGCGCTGCTCACCGAGACGATCGAGAAGGTCCAGGAGCGGCTCAACCCGGAGCTGGAGCTCGACGGCATCCTCGCCACGATGTACGACTCCCGTACGGTGCACAGCCGCGAGGTCCTGGCGCGGGTGGTCGAGGCGTTCGACGACCACGTCTACCACACGGTCATCGGGCGCACGGTCCGCTTCCCGGAGACCACGGTCGCCGGTGAGCCCATCACCACGTACGCCTCCAACTCGGTCGGTGCCGCCGCCTATCGCCAGCTCGCCAGGGAGGTGCTCGCCCGGTGTCACGCCGAGTGAGTCTGCCCGGGGCCGACGAACTGTTCCGTACGACCGGGGGGATGGGGCTCCAGTCCTCGTCGCCCGCGGAGCGGAGGCGCAAGGCGAACGGCGAGACCCGGGTCCCGGCTCCGGCCGGTGAGAACGAACCCGGGGCCGACGCACCGGGGGAGACCGCCCCGGACCCCGGCACCGCCCCCGCCCGCCCGGAGCACGCGGCGGCCGGCGCCGACGCGGGCGACTCGCGCAGCCGGCCCGCCGAGGGGGAACGGGTCGCCGTCGCCGCCCAGGCCGGCCGCCGGCCGCAGCAGCCCGCCGAACCCGCCCCGGCACCCGTCGTGCAGCAGCAGCGCAGGCGCGGCGGCGGACGCGGTGCCAACCGGCGGCCCAGCGGGCGCGAGCGCCACGACGAGAAGATCACGGTCTACGTCTCCGCCGAGGAGCTGATGGACCTGGAGCACGCGCGCCTCGTCCTGCGTGGCGAGCACGGCCTCGCCGTGGACCGGGGCCGGATCGTGCGCGAGGCGGTCGCCGTCGTCCTGGCGGACCTGGAGTCGCGGGGCGACGCGAGCATCCTCGTACGGCGGCTGCGCGGCCGCTGACCGGTACGGCGCCGGTAGCCTGCCCGGAAGGACCGCCGCCGTCGTGCGGCCCGCCTCCCTTCCGTACGGGCCGCCGCCCGCCGCCGTAGCCCGCCCGCGCCCCCTGGAACTCCATGCCGACACCCGACGAGCCCGCCCGCACCGCCCGCCGCCCCCTGGGGCGCGGGCCGGGGGCGGGGGGCGTGCCGGTGGAGACGCCGGCCCCCACCGAGGAGCCCGCACCCCAGGCGCCGGTTCCCGAGGCTGTCCCCGAAGCGCCCGCTCCCCCCGGCGACGGCCGGTTCACAGTACGGCTGGCGAACTTCGAGGGGCCCTTCGACCTGCTCCTCCAGCTGATCTCCAAGCACAGGCTGGATGTGACCGAGGTCGCCCTGTCCAAGGTCACCGACGAGTTCATGGCCCACATCCGGGCGATGGGCCCCGACTGGGACCTGGACCAGACGACCGAGTTCCTGGTGGTCGCCGCGACCCTCCTCGACCTGAAGGCCGCCCGGCTGCTCCCGGCGGCCGAGGTGGAGGACGAGGCGGACCTCGCGCTCCTGGAGGCCAGGGACCTGCTCTTCGCGCGGCTCCTCCAGTACCGCGCGTACAAGCGGGTCGCCGACATCTTCAGCGGCCGGCTCGAATCGGAGGGCCGCCGCTTCCCCCGTACCGTCGGCCTCGAACCGCACCACGCCGAGCTGCTGCCGGACGTCGTCATCAGCATCGGCGCCGAGGGCTTCGCCCGGCTGGCCGTGAAGGCGATGCAGCCGAAGCCCGCGCCGCAGGTGTACGTCGACCACATCCACGCTCCGCTGGTCAGCGTGCGCGAGCAGGCGGGCATCGTGGTCGCCCGGGTCCGCGAGGCGGGCGAGATCAGCTTCCGGGCGCTGGCCGAGGACGCGCCGGACACCCTCACCGTCGTCGCCCGCTTCCTCGCCCTGCTGGAGCTGTACCGGGAGAAGGCCGTCGCCCTGGACCAGGACGTGGCGCTCGGCGAGCTGATGGTGCGGTGGGCCGGCGAGGCGGGGGCCGAGCCCGTCGTGACGGACGAATTCGACCAGGAGGCCCCGGACGCCCCGGACGGCCCCGAGACCCCGGAGGACGAGACGCCGTGAGCGAACAGGACCCCACCGGCTCCGCGGTCGCGGACCTCGCCCTCAAGCCCGCCCTGGAGGCCGTCCTCATGGTCGTGGACGAGCCCGCCACCGAGGAGCACCTCGCCAAGGTGCTGGAGCGCCCCCGGCGGGCCGTGGCCGCCGCGCTGCGGGAGCTGGCGGACGAGTACACCGTGCAGCGGCGCGGCTTCGACCTGCGGCTCGTCGCGGGCGGCTGGCGGTTCTACACCCGCCCCGAGTACGCGGCGGCGGTGGAGGGCTTCGTCCTGGACGGCCAGCACGCCCGGCTGACCCAGGCGGCACTGGAGACCCTGGCGGTGGTCGCGTACCGGCAGCCGGTGAGCCGGTCGCGGGTCTCGGCGGTGCGCGGGGTGAACTGCGACGGGGTCATGCGGACCCTGCTCCAGAGGGGCCTGGTCGAGGAGGCGGGCACGGAACCCGAAACAGGTGCGATCCTGTACAGGACGACGAACTACTTTCTGGAGCGGATGGGCCTGCGTGGCCTGGATGAGCTCCCGGAGCTCGCGCCCTTCCTCCCCGAGGCGGACGCGATCGAGGCCGAGACGCCAGAGGGTGTGCCGTCGTTCGATCCGGACGCACCGGACACCCCGGAAACTCACGCAGACGACAAGACGGACTTTTGATGCGAAGCAGTGGCAGGAACAGCGGTAGCGGCAGCGGCAGGAGCGGCGGCAGCGGCGGGGGCCGGAGCGGCAGGAACAACAGCGGCACCGGCAGGAACAGCAACCCGAACGCGCGGACCCCCCGCGCGGAGCGCGAGGAGCGCCCGAACGAGGAGCGCCCCCGCAAGCCCAGGCCCGAGGAGCGCCGCTACGACGTGGGCTCCGACAAGCCCGGCACCGACGGCGGTGCCCGCAAGGGGGGGGGGGGGGGGGGGG
>NZ_JBMNDO010000010.1:0-96790 GCF_052542855.1 Streptomyces sp. SAS_281 | reverse complement strand
CAAGACCAGGGGGCCACTCGTTCAAATTCCGGGCAGGATCACAGCCTGCCCGAGTTGCCGGCCAGCGTACGGCCCCCTGATCATGCTCGACCCCAAACCAGGCAGGACACCGGCCAAACCCGCTCCGCCGACCTTACGAATCAGCGCAGAACGGCATTGCAGCACAGCAAACTAACTATCATGACCTGGGGTTGGGGGGCGGTCAGCCCCTGCAACGAGCATTGGGCAGTAGTCCACAACCGCTGGGGGTCTTGTTGGTTGCAACTCATCAGTACTCAGGGGATGAGTGGGAACAGCACTGCCTCCTACTTGCCCGTCGGCACTACGGCGCCGATCAGGTACAAGAGGTCCCAGCACGCCACGGCGGTGACCTAGGCATCGAAGCTTTCACCTTCAGCGGCCGAGCATTTCAATGCTACGCGCCGGTTGAACCTCTGTCGACCAGTGAACGTTACGACAAGCATCGGGACAAGCTTTCCACCGACCTCAGAAAACTGGAAACAAAGCAGAAGGATCTTGTGGCCTTGCTGGGCGGCGTTGTTATCCAGCACTACATCTTTCTCGTACCCATTTTCGATTCGGCCCAACTCGTTAAGCACGCGTCTTCCAAGACAATCGAGATGCGTGAAAAGAAACTTCCCCATCTCGCCCCTGACTTCAAAATTACCGTGGCCACCGACGCCATGTACGCAAAGGAACGTGCCGAAGTACTTGAGCGAGCTATCTCGTTGGTCAATTTGGTACCTACACCACCCTCCGATGTCGGCACTTGGATTACTGGCAACCATGAGCTCACAGAAAAGGCACTAGAGAAACTGTCCCGCCTCAAACTCTCATCAGCATCTAGGGCTTCCTATCTGGAGCAGCTAGTGAATCAGTTCCTCGATTCCGAGAACGCCCTCGATCGACTGAGAGAAAAATACCCAGACCAATGGGAAGCAGCCATCGATACGCGCACCCGAAAGGAGCGCAAGCTGGTGCTTGAGTACCCTCCGGGGAGCACGAGCACTCCTGCCGATGTGAACGGAATCGTAAATTCTCTCAAAATGGACCTTATCAGGCAGGTTCCCACTCTGGATGAGCCTCTCGCAGACGCAATGTCTTGGGGGGCCGTTGCGGATTGGCTTATGCGCTGCCCTCTGGACTTTGAGACTATTGAGAGCGGATCATGAGCCAAACACTCCAAGGGTTCTTTGCGGGCATCTCTAATTCAGTCATCTTCACGCGCCGACCTGATCCAATTCCTGGCGACTTGCGCATTTCTTGGCGCCTCGCTTCTCTGGCACTAACCCTGCGACGCTGCAGGGCTAACACGGCAAACATCGAACAGATCCACGTGCTCACGTGGGGGCTCAGGTCCACCCATGGAAGAAAGGTGATCAGCGAATGGTTCATCAATGGCCGAAAGCCACAGGCCTTAGTCATTCGTCACGACCCTTCTACATCGCGCACAATCAATTTGGCTATTGCAGCAGGACTAGCGAAGCGCAACCCCAATACTACGGTCTCACTGACTCCCGCAGGCGAGCGCTGGGCAAACAAACTCTGGTCGCAAAAAACGGTTCTGATTCCGGAGAAGAACTTCCTGTCGACCCTCCCAACCCGAATCACACAGAAATCCGTTAGCGATCTTCTCGACCGGAGCTAGCCTTATGCTGAAACTCAGGAAACTGAAGCTCCTGGTGCAGACAGCAGGACCGGTGTGCGGGACTGAACTAGAATTTTCCCCCGGTCTCAATATTCTGCGCGCAGACAATTCAAGCGGAAAGTCCACTTGCCTGCAATCCATCATCTATGCCTTGGGACTCGAAGGCATGTTGAGCCCGAGCCGAGACGTCCCGCTCCCTCACGCCATGACCGACTCTATTGAGGTCGAAGGGTCCGAATACCAGGTTCTTTCCTCGGAAGTCGCGCTAGAGATCCAAAACTCCCGCGATGAGATCATTACCGTGCGCCGCGCAGTACGTAGTGAAAGGTTCGACAGGACACTAATTAGGGTTACGCGAGGACCCGCACTAACAAATCCGTACGAGGAATACTCGGCCAGCGACTTCTTTGTTCGACGACAGGGGGCCGCTCAGAGGGAGGCCGGATTCCATCACGAACTAGCAAGTTTCCTTGGGTGGGACCTCCCCCGCGTAACTCGCATGGACGGAAGCGAGGGGCCGCTGTACCTAGAATGCCTGTTCCCGTACTTTTTTGTGGAACAAAAGCACGGATGGTCTGGCGTCCAAGCAAGGATTCCCACATATTTGGGAATTCAGGACGTATCTAAGCGTTCTGCAGAGTTCATCCTTAACCTCGACGCCATGGAAACTATTATTGAGCGCCAGAGGTTGGAATCTGCCGTGACTCTAATCGAATCCGACTGGAGGACTGCAGAGGCCGGGATCGAGGACCTAGCTAGGCGCGGCGGCGTGCTGGTCCGCGGGGTGCCGAAGAAGCCAACGCGGGACTGGCGCCTGGACGACCGGGTGGCATCAGAAGTCGCCGCCGGCACAGGATGGATCCCTCTCTCAGTCGAAATTGATCGACTTGCAGAGAAGCTAGAAGCTGCTGCACAGCGCCGCGTAGCTTCAACAGGTGAGGCAGCACCAGAGATCGAGCGTGCCCTGCTCGAGAATCAAGAGCAGAGTGTCCAGCTCGCTCTGCTGCTGTCCAACGCCCTGGAGGAACTTGAACAATCGAAGCGGAGATCCAATTCAATCGAGCTTCGGATTGAGGCGATGGAGGAGGATCTAAGGAAACACAAGGATGCCGCCCTCTTGCGCCATCTAGGCTCCTCCGAGCACCTAGAAGAGCTGTACGAAAACTGCCCGACCTGCGGCCAATCATTGCCTGATGGATTCGAGATTACAGACTTCCCTCTCTCGATCGAGGACAGTATTTCGCATCTTGAAAAGGAGCTAGCAACCTTCCGCTCCATGGCTGAGGACGCCCGTCGGGTAGTCGCGCGAGAGCAAGTCCGCTCCGGGAGAATTCGGGAAGAGCTCGTAGCCTTGCGTTCCACGATCAGGTCACAGAAGGATGCACTGGTGAGCCCCAGCGATTTGCCAGATGCAGCTACATTGGCGGAGCGCATCCAGCTTGAGGGCCGGCTCGCGTCCCTCCGTGGTCTACGAGACACGATCGATTCATCTCTCGAAGAACTCGCTTCGCTCTCGCAGACGTGGCGACGCAACAAGGACGAGCTTTCGCGGATCAGAAACCGCGATCTGAACGCAGCCGATGCAGCCAAGATTGACAAACTTCGCGGATCGCTTGTTTCACAACTCCGCAGTTATGGATTCAGGTCCATGGAACCTCACACCGTAGATATCTCAGAAAAGACTTACAGGCCAGTCCATGAAGGATTTGATCTTGGATTCGACCTATCTGCAAGCGACATGATCCGCGTTATCTGGGCATATCTTTTCTCCTTTATGGAAGTTTCAAGAGAGGCTACTGGGAATCACCTGCAACTGCTCGTATTCGATGAGCCTCGCCAACAGGAAGCGGCTAGGCCGAGCTTTGAACAGTTGTTGCGGCGTGCTGCAATGAACGGCGCACAGGGGAGTCAAGTACTATTCGCAACTAGCGAGGAGGAGCGTGGCCTTGCCGAGATGCTCAGAGGATTGCCGCATTCCATGATGTCGGTTCCGCGAGGCGAAAAGCTGATCCGCCCGTTGTCCCTACCGTTGCATGGCTGATGTCTCTCGTAGCCATCAGCGGCAGATGAAGCCCGCTGAACAGCTGGCGGCCGTGCCAGTAGCGTGTCACTTGCCACGGTCAGCTGCGGGCAACCGGGTCAGAGTCAAGGCTGGTTGAGTGGCCGGGGAGTGAAGCTTCCAGTCTTGGTGGGAGCAATCTGCTTCGAGAGGCAGTGATTCCCAAGCTGAGAACGCGACTTCGGCTGCTATTACTAACCGGAGAGGTTCCACAGATGCCAGCGCTCACCCCGCCCTATTCATGCGGACTCGACGTCTACGGTGTAGCCCCCCGGCGAACATGAAGACGCATCCCCGGGAGTAGGGTTTCTCAAGGTGATCGTGACTGCTTCTTCTGATAGCTCCACGGTGCGGCCTTGCCAGTCGCTGATGTCGTACGGCCCTCCGAGTACCGTCACCACCGCGTCCACGTATGTTTCGGCTGTCAGGCCGATGCGTATGTCGCCCCCTGCGGTACAGGAGATCACGGCCTCACCTGCCGCAGTCCCGTCTGGGAGAAGGGTGTAAGGCAGCTCGAACGGAATCGTCTCCGGGTCAGAGAAGAGGGGGGTGAGGTCCGTGTTTCGCTCGGTGTCCAGGTCCGGAAGCGGCCCACAGATACCATCTACTGCCTGCCTGCAGTGGGATACAGTGCCTGCCTTCTCCTTCTCTTGCGCGTCGGACAGCACGGCATAGAAGGCCGCCCCGGCACACAGTAAGCAGAGTGGGCCTAGCCACCTCGATCTCCTCATGTGCATGCCCTCATTATCGGGGGCGATGAGCGACTCCGTCTTTGCTGTCCCTAGATCGCTTGAACGTCCCGGGCGGGCCGTCCAAGGTCGGCCGGATTCGGCAGACAAAGCCAGAAGCCCATGGCGTCTGAGCTGGTCAGAGCCATGGGCCTCTCTTGCTGTGCTGGTCGGCGGGACTGTAGATCAATAAGCGGGCTCACGCGGATCGCTCGTTGCCAGGAGGTGGCCGCGGCTCGTTGCGACGCGGAGGATGTCCCGCAGAGCCACGGTGAGCTCCTTGACCAGGCACCGCATCTCGTCAATGGACGTGTCCTGGTTGTCGAAAGCCTCTGAGGCCTCTTCCACCAGTTTTGCTGCCGTGTCGAGTTGGACCGCTTCGACGCTGTCCGCGAGGCGGGACATGTAGCCGTCCGGGTCGTCGGTGCTCAGGTAGCAGGGCTTGTCCCTCCAGCCCGACCACGGGAGGAGCCGAAGTTCGTTCGGGGTCGTCATCCTTAGGTCTGCCTCTCGTCGAGCAGGTGGTGGGCGGTGAAGACTGCGTCGACGCGGTCTCCCGGAAAGGCCAGGAGCGCGGCTTCAACGACGCGGCCGGCGGCGTCGGTGGCAATGCGCGTGATCGCGAGAACGGCCATGCTGTTTCCGATCCGGAGGGCCAAGGCTTCATCCGGGGTGGGGGAACGGGCGCAGACCGTCTCTCGGATGGTGGCCGGCGGCGGGCCGAGGACGGCGAATCGCGTGGCTGCCTCCCGGCACACGAAGTCGTCGTCGAGGACTCCGGCCGGGGCCAGGTCGCGCGGGATGTAGATGCGGGCCAGCCCGTGCGGCGCCCCCTGTTCGAGGCTGAGGCAGGTGTACTCCGCGAGAGGGCTGCCCGTTGGCACCTTCAGCAACGTCGTCAGGTGCACGGAGGCCGGAACCGTGGTGCTGCGAACCGTGATGCGCAGCGTCGGCTCAGCCGCGGTCCAGGGGTCCAGCGTGCCCCAGCCGCCGACGTACATGATCTTGCGGCGAGGGCGACGGACGTAATTGCCCTTGCCGTGGATCTTCTCGACGAGCCCCTCGCCCTGGAGCACGGCGAGGGCACGTCGCAGGGTCACCGTGCTGACCTTGTACCGGGCGGCCAAGCCGACTTCGGATGATAGGCGCTCGCCGGGCTTGATGCGGCCCGTCGTGATCTGGTGGCGGAGATCGTCGGCGATGTCGTGGTGACGAGGGGGCACGGAGCCGGTCACCGCCTTCTCAGCAGTCGCACGGCGACGAGCCGGGTACGCGTGTGTATGGCCAGCAGTTCGCCCGACTCGAAGACGAGCTGTTTGGCCCCCTGGGGGAGTTGGAAGAGGTCTCTCACCCGGCATGCCTGGCCGCCGAGTTGGATGATGTCGCCGCGTTGCACGGTGGCCGCGGCGACCTCGATGTGGGAGACCAGTGCGCCGCCGGGTACTTGAGGCCTCACAGCGCCACCTCCACGGGCGCGGACCGGCCGGGCGTCGAGTGACAGGGGCAGTCGCAGGCCTCGTAGATCACCGGGACGTCGACCGGTGCCAAGAACGGGGAGGACTCAACGCAGGAGGAGTGTGTGCCGATCCGGACCGTCCTTCTACCGTGCCGCTATTCTGCGGAACTCTGAAGTCGGAAGGTTCGATGATTCGGACGGGTCGTCCGTTAATACGATAATTCCCGCCTTGGGCATTGGTGCGGCAGCTCCAGGGGATTAGGCACTTACGTACTCCGGAAGGTCACAGAACCTTTCCTTGTGCAATAACGATCCGTTCGGCCGTAAATCGCATCAGGGGAATTTCGCGAGCCAGAACCTCATCGTGTGCGAAAGGTGCATATTTTGGCAGCTCTCCTTCTTTGGCATGCACCAAGGCATTTCTGACTTTATATATTCTTTTTGCGATTGCGCCGCGCACTGCCTCTTCATCGTGTGTGCGAATGTTCGCTTTGCCTGCACCAGCAAAGGGAACATCGCTATTTGCGTAGTAATCAATCAGGCTCGCGTCGTAAGCGTCGAGGTCAGCTACGAGGCGGGGGATGCTTACGAATCTATCAAGTACCAGTTGCAGTGCCCGTTGTTCATTCACCCCGCCTTCATCCTTGATCTGCCCCTTAATTCTTGTGACGATCTTAACGATGGACTGGATGTCCTTATTTCGACGAGCAGAGAAAGATGGGTCGGTGATGCCCGACCGCACCTGACTTATCAGGTCTTCATTGAAAATCTTCTCGAAAAAATGCTCAGCGATGTGATAGTAAGCCAGGTATTCGAGTAGCGGGATTTCTGCGGCGACGCCCATGAGGTAGTGGTGTACCAGGTCCGCGTCGTACGTCTGCCTGGGTGCGTCAAGAGAGCCGTCTTGACTCCTCCTTACCCGCTGGATGGCTTGCGGTCGGAACATTGCTTCTAGGCCGATTCGGGCTGCCGCATCTGTGTTGTAGGCAGCATGAAAAAGGAAGGAATTGGCGAGTGTCTCAAAATCTGCGCGCGATTTGGTAGCGCTGATTTGCAGCGTGGTGGCGCGAAGGCCCTCGGCGAGGACATCAAAAAGCGAGTCGCCTTCGAACGGGCGACGGCCTAGGGGCGGGCGATCACTGCTTATTTGGCGTATCCGGTTCAGTAGCATCCTGGCTCTTCCAGATGTCAGGAGGACTGAATTTTGTGTGAACTTACACAAGAGGTAAGCGGTGAATTCTCGAGATGGCCTACCGACCGCAAAAATCACAGGGTCATCGCCTTGCCCCTCAAACGTCTTATCTTCGAAAAATCTGTCGAAAGCGCCGACTTGGTCGAGTGAAACCAAGGAAAACTCCGCTTTATTCTCCCACTGGAATGAGCTCTCGGATTTTGATTTTGCACTGTCAAGGCGAGTTGCGATTTCTGCTATTTCGGCACTACTCGCGCCAGTGATTTTTGGGCCGTTGGGCAGAGGTATGGGGTCTCGTAGAGTGAAGTCACCGCTTGCTGTCGCATCTCCGCGAAATATTCGCCGAAGTCCATTCAAGATGGAGCTTTCGTTTATGGCTGACTGTCCGCTCATGTTGCCCTTCCGTGCGCTCGTGAAGTGTCTTTTGGACCCTATTTGAAGCATTCTGGCTGCCGGGAGGCCGGCGTGGGGGAGATTGAAGGAAGTCGAACACGAGTGCGCGTCCCGGAGGAAGGGCACCTGCTGATGACAGAACGTCCGCAGGAAGCTGGGGGGAGTCACCGTCGGACGCGGCCAGTCGACGAGGGCAGAGGTAGGCCGGGCCGCTAGGGCGATGTGCGCCCCGGGTTGCACAGGTCCGGAAGAGTCGGGACAAGACCTTTCGCTATCTGATCCACTGGCCAAGACCGAGCGATGACGAGGGTGGCATCAATCCGAAGGCGCCGTCTGTGGCTATGGCCGCTGTACAGCAGCGGCGTACCGCAACCGCAGCAACCGCCCCCGCCCGCCTCCGTCTCTCCGGACCCTCGTAACCGCCGGTATGACCGTCGCTGACCGGCCCGGCTAGAGCTACGGATCAGATGGAAGCCGCGGCAGAGCCATGCCACCACGTACGGTGAGCAGTGGTCAACGAGAGCCGCTGTCTGGCTGGCCTTCTGGTGTACCACCCCCCAGTCATCCCGTCCGCCGGCACGTTCCACGCTGGATCACCAATGCCGCTCAAACTGATTCCACGCGGACCGGGGCAGGCCCAGCGGCTACCGGTAACCTTCGACGATCAGCCATGCTCGGAGGCCTCGTGGAAGCTACCCCTCTCGTCAAGCCCAACCGGCTGTGGTCGGCACAAGAGGTCTTGGTGCGTCCGAGCCCTCTGCCGGCTGTCGCCGTCCGGACTTGGGCGACGGGCGCCTGCTGTACGTCGGGATAGCCCCGCGGTACATGGCTAACCGGACCAGTGCCCAGAACCTGCGCAAGCGGGTGCGCTATCACTACCGGGGCAACGCGGCCGGCTCGACGCTGCGGCTCACTCTGGGGTGCCTGCTCGGACTTCAACTGCGCCGCGTGGGCAGCGGCAAGCAGATGACCTTCGGCAAGGCAGGCAAAGCCGCTCTGAGCCAGTGGATGGCGGACAACGCACGAGTGTGCTGGATAGAGCAGGACGAACCGTGGGAGCTGGAGTCACAACTCATCACCCGACTCGACCTCCCGCTGAACCTCGACCAAAACCGCCACAACGCGTATCACAGCCGTCTGAAGGAGCTGCGGGCCCAAGCGCGCCAGCGAGCTCGCGAGTTGCCCATCAGTTCCTAGGCCGACGGTTATCTGCCTGGGCCGTCTCTGGGCCGTCCGAGGTTGCTCAAGGGCACCCGATGACGACCAACGGCGACCGCTCGCCCCAAGTCGATCATCGCCCCCACCTGCAAAAACCCTGGTCGCCGCGATCTACCGCAAGACCCAGGGCAAGAAGTAACGACTGCCCCCGCGAAGGCCCCCGCCCTGCATCGTCGGACGGGGGCCTTCGCGTGGCACCCCGCTGAGCGAGCAGACCTTACGTCAGATCACATCACCCAACGCGAGGGCTCTCTCCGCGCTGTCGATCAGCTCCTTGTACGTGAGGACTTCAACCCGGTTCAGATGTGATGCGTGAATGCGCAGAGCCTCGCTGATTTCCGCTTCAGCAATTTCTGGCTGACTCAGCGGGTGCCCGATGAGGACGAGTGCGCTCGCCCGACGCGTATCGATCCCGAACTCCGTCAATATTCGTTCTCGGCTCTCGTCCAGGCCGACGAGGTAGTTGATGGCCTGACCAATGGCCTCGGACACCTCTCTTCTCGGCACCCAGGAGCCTCGATGCTCCTTCACCAGCTTCACACCAGCAGCTCTTTTCAGTTCGACGATGTACAGAGAGCCGTCACCGCGGATGAGCGGGATGTCAACCTCGTCTCCAGGCACCAACCTTCGTTGCCGGGCTTCCCCGATGAAGTGTCCGCCGAATATCCAGTGCATCCCCTTTAGGGCCCTCTGCAGAGCGTGCTCGGTCGTAGTGGCATCTTCAGCCAGTCGCCGCAGCTCACGCAGGTGGGTCGCCCTGCGTTGCAGCTCTGCCGCAAGCAGGACCGTACGGCCGTCTGTGTCCGCCCCGAGGACCGCAAGCGCTTCGGGGGACGACACGATTCGGCGCGCGGCTCCCGCTGGATCTTTTATCTCCACCCGATTGTTCAGCACTCGCTCGGTCCACAGCGCGTGCTCTGCCATCCCACGAGGTATGTAGTAGCGCGCCGGATCTTCTGCGGGGGCTTGCATGAATCGAGCGTCCGCACCCAGCCCGCGAACGTATTGCACGATCTCCGCAAGACTACAATCAGGATGGTCTTCGAGGTATCTCTCGGCTTCCGCACACCAGAATTCGTTCATCATGGCCACGGTTCTCGAAATCGAACCGAGCCCCAGCTCGTCACGAGGGCCGTGATCCACATAACGCAATCGGTACTTCTCTTCGTAGTCGGGTCTGAGCAGTCTTCCTTCCGCGTAGTGAAGAGCATCTTGAAGTGACCGCACGACCTCCCACTCCTCCGCCTGAGCGGCCGTGAGTCGCGCCGCGCCAAGGAGTTCCGTAAGCCGCTTTCCCCCCTTTCGCCTCCCTCCGGTGCCGGACCGAATGTGGCGCAGAGTCGCGGCAAGCGCGCTCTTGACGGTTTCCTCCGTAGCGGCAGAGAGGATCCGCCCGAGGTGCATCTCGAGAGCCATGTCAGATCGTGTGGGCATGAGCGGGAGTCTGACGCATGAGCTCCGATAAGTTCGGCTCTTGTGTCCGCGCAGACGACCGATCACCGGTCCATCATCGATGCCATCCTCGACAACTGCGGCCGCTCCACGCTGCCGTACCAGCAGGCCCACCGCGGCGATACCTTCGGGACCGCGTTCTGGTTCAACGACCTCATCGCCGTGGACGACGACAACGAAACGTACGCGCAGTACCTCATGACCGCAGGGGCGTTGACCCGGTACGACCTCGCCGAGATACGTCTGCGGCCCGGGCTCTCGGAATCCCCCATGAGCGCGAACGGCCTGATGATGATGGGGTTCCAGGAGGGCTGGACGCCCCTCGGTGACACTGGCGTCTCCGTCATGCCCGCAGGTGTGCTGCACTCGCTCGCGCGGCGGAAGAAGTGGGCGTGGGCGACCGATGAAATCACCGACGGCATCGCCGCGAAGCCGGAGGACCTCGCGTTGCTGGGCGACGGTCCGATGCCGGCGTATGTACTGGGCCATGACGTGGGGCCGGACCGCACTCAGCGGGAACAGGCCGTGATCATCGGTGAGATCGTACGGCGCGGCGACGGACAGGAGTTCGTCTGGGGCGGGCGCATCCCCCACGGCTGTGCCGGGGCGCCGGTCTTCGTGGGGCGCCACCTCGAGGAACGCAGCTTCCGGCTCGTGTGCCTCGGCGTCCTGCTGCCCGGCGAGAGCGGGATGGCGTGTCATCCCGTGGCTGGCTTCGACCGGATACGTACCGCCGTACGAGGTCTGCCGCGGCAACCCGTCGCCGACACCCATGACTCGGCGCCCGCCCCAACCAGGTGGTGGCGCAGGCGGAAGTGACGCGCGTCACCCCGGCCCGTACCCTTGCTCCATGCGGGGAAGAGCGGGAGGGCGGTTATGGGTGAGCCTCTGAAGACCTTTGTCGGGGGTGCCGAGGTCGAGGTGCCCAACAGCATTCCGGCGATCCGGGACGCGTTGCCGGAGGGGCGGCGGGCGGAGTTCGAACGGGCCATCAACGAGGCCGGGGTGCATGAGATCCAGGCCGTGATGCGGCACTGGATGCTGGAGGCCGTGCCCGATCCGGAGGCCGAGCGGATTCTGGACCGGCTGGCGCGGGACGAGGCCGAGAGGCGGAGCGTCGCTTGAGCTTCCGGATCTCCTACGCGCCGCCCGCCGACGACACCCTTGCCAAGATGGCGGACGGTGAAACATTCCGGGACGAGATGGCGGCGACCCTGGGGCGTGAGCCGTACGGCCACGGGTCGACCGCCGTCAAGGGGGAGCACGATCGCCGGGAGGCGACGGTCGCCGGGGCGATCGTGCTCTACTACGTCTCCGGGTCGGTCCTGACCGTCACCGTCGTACGGCTCGTTCCGCTTCCTTGACGGAAGGTCAGGCGAGCTTCTTCGCCTGGGCGTCGATGACCGCGGTCGGCAGGTCGAAGTCCTCGCCGGAGCCCGCGGCCGCGAGGTTCATCGAGCTGAGCGTGGCGAGCGTCGCGCCCTGACGCAGCGCGGTGAGCTTGAGGGTGTTCTTCTCGCCGTCCGACTCCACCGTCACCGTCCAGGCCGCCGCCTCCTCGCCGCCCTTGACCCGCTCCTCCGCGATCTTGGCGACCTTCTGCTTGTCCCCGGCGACAGTGAGCGTGAAGCCGCCCGCGCAGTCCGTCGCGGCGGTGCGCAGCGCGGCCAGCGTCTCCTCGGCGCCCTTGCCGTCGTACGACGCGAGCGTGGTCATCGTGGTCGTGATGTCGAAGGCGGCCTTGAACGCCTCCTCCGGGTCGGCGATGTCCTTGTCCGCGCCCTTCTTCGGCACGCTGGCCACCTTGCGCTGCGTGGAGGCGGCGGGCGAACCGGCCTTGGCCCCCATCAGCGCGTCGCCGAGGACGTCGCAGGACTCCTTGTCCGCGGTCACGGCCTTGGCGTCGATCAGGTCGGCCGGACCGGCCTTGGTGATCTTGTGGTCCTTGACGTCGCCCTGCGCCAGCGAGACCTGCTCCAGCTCGGCGGCGGACAGAGCCTTCGCGGGGGCCTCCGCGCCCTTGTCGGCACCCTTCTCCGACGGCTGTGCCGAGGAGCCGGCCGCCTTGCCGCCGTCCTTGTCGTCACTGTCCGAACCGCAGGCGGCGGTGAACAGCGCCAGGGACATCACGGTGGCGGCAACGGCGGTACGGCGTATGACAGTGGGTCGCATGGCCCGTCCTTCTGCTCAAAGTGTTTCGCCCGCACGCGAGCAGCCCCGCCGGGTTCGGCGCGGCTGAAATGGGGGTGCGTGGGGGTGAGCCAACTCTATGAGCCCGCTGTGGTTTGGCAATCCTTTACCTTGGGCATCGCACGTGATCGTGACGACGTCGTGATCACTTCGCGCACACCGTTCAGGGGGAGCCCGCCGTGCCGATCGATTCCGTTCTCTCCGATGTCATCGGCGCGTTGTCCGTTCCGCCCGGCCTGGTCGCCTCCTGCGAACCGCTCACCGGGGGCACGTACAACGCCGTCAGCCGCGTCCGGCTGGCGGACGGGCGGGACTGGGTGGTGAAGGTGCCGCCGCCGGCCGCCGGGGACCACCTGTCGTACGAACACGGTCTGCTGGTCAACGAGGTGACGTTCTACCAGGTCGCCGAGGACGAGCCCGCCGTTCCCCTTCTCGTGCGCGCCGAGCTCGATCCGGCCGCCCCCGCCGGCCCGTACGTGGTCATGTCCGCCCGCCCCGGCCGCCCCTGGCACGAGCTGACCGGTGCCATGGCCGACGGTGAGGAGGCGCGGCTGCGCACGGAGCTCGGGCGGATCGTCGGCCGACTCCACGGCGCGCCCGCGCGAGGCGGATTCGGCTACCCCTCGCAGGCGCTCGGCCCGCTCGTACCCACCTGGCGCCAGGCGTTCACGACGATGACGGACGCGGTCCTGGCCGACGCGCGGACCTACGCGGCACGGCTCCCCCGTACGGTCGCGGAGATCGGCACCACGCTCGCCGCCGCCTCGTACGTGCTGGACGACGTGACCCGGCCGGCCCTGGTCCACTTCGATCTGTGGCAGGGCAACATCCTGGTCACCGGTGAGCCGGGCGCACGACGGGTGGGCGGGGTCGTGGACGGGGAGCGGATGTTCTGGGGCGACCCGGTCGCCGACTTCGTGTCGCTCGCCCTGCTGGGTGACATCGCGGACGACAAGGACTTCCTCACCGGTTACGGGGAAGAGGCGCCGGACGGCCCCGTGGAGTTCACCGCGTCCCTGCGACTGCGGCTCGCGCTCTACCGGGCGTACCTGTACCTGATCATGCTGGTCGAGACCGTGCCGCGCGCCACGTCCGGGGAGCAGCTGCAGTGGACCTGGAACGAGGTCGCGCCCCGCCTGGAGGACACGCTCCGGGAGATCGAGTCCGCGACGCGCGTACGGGGGTGACGCGAGGTCAGTCCGCCGGCCTCCGGGTGAGGTGCGCGAAGGCGTCGAGATTGCGGGTGGACTCGCCGCGCGAGACGCGCCAGGCGTACTCCTTGCGGATCGCGGTCGCGAAACCGATCTCCAGCAGGGAGTTGAAGGCGCCGTCCGCGGCCTCCAGCACCGAGCCGAGCAGCCGGTCCACCTCATCGGGCGTCACCACGGACAGCGGGAGCTTGCCGGTGAGGTAGATGTCCCCGAGCTGGTCGATCGCGTAACTCACGCCGAACAGACGCAGGTTCCGCTCCAGCAGCCAGCGGTGCACGGCCGCGTCGTTCTCGTCGGGGTGCCGGATGACGAAGGCGTTGAGGGAGAGGCTGTGCGCACCGACGATCAGTGAGCAGGTGGTGGCCAGCTTGCGGGTGCCGGGAAGCTGGACGACGTAGCTGCCCGGTGCGGGGCTCTCCCAGTCGAGCCCGGCGTCGGCGAAGCTCGCTTCGAGGACCTGGGCGGCCCGGGTGGCCTCGTTCTTCGCCGGTACGGGTGCGTCAGCCATGTTTCGAGCGTACGTCAGCCGGCAAAGGCGCGCGGTCGGGACGGGTGGGGCAGGGGGTTACGCGGCCGCGCCCGCCGGGTACGGCCCGGTCACGCGTGACGAGTGCGGGTCCGCCTGCGGTGTTCCTGGATCGCCGCCGTGTACACCTCCGCGGTGGCCGCCGCAGCGGTGTCCCAGCCGAACTGCTGGGCGTGCGCCGCCGCCGCGCCGCCCATCCGGGCGACCAGCTCCGGCGCCTGCGCGAACCGCTCCAGCGCCTGGGCGTACGCCGCCGGGTCGTGCCCGGGTATCAGGAAGCCGCTGACCCCGTCGCGTACGGCCACCGGGAGGCCGCCCACGGCCGCCGCCACGACCGGCGTCCCGGCCGCCTGGGCCTCGACCGCGACGAGCCCGAAGGACTCGCTGTACGAGGGCATGACCAGCACGGACGCGGCCCGGAACCAGTCGGCCAGCTGGTCCTGCCCGACCGGCGGATGGAACCGTACGACGTCCGCGACGCCCAGCCGGGCCGCGAGCTTCTGCAGCCCTTCCGGCTTCGCGAGGCCGCTGCCGCTGGGGCCGCCGACGACGGGCACGACGATCCGGGACCGCAGCGCGGGATCCCGGTCGAGCAGCACGGCGACCGCCCGCAACAGCACGTCGGGCGCCTTCAGCGGCTGTATGCGGCCGGCGAAAAGGGGGATCAGGGCGTCCTGCGGGAGCCCCAGGCGGGCCCGGGCGGCGGCCCGGCCGTCGCCGGGGCGGAAACGGTCGAGGTTGACGCCGGGGTGGACGACGGCCACGGACCGCGGATCGGCGTCGTAGAACCGGACCAGCTCGCCGGCCTCCTCGGCGGTGTTCGCGATCAGCCGGTCGGCGGCGTCCACGATCTGGGTCTCGCCGATGACACGGGCGGCCGGCTCGGGGGTGTCGCCCTCGGCGAGCGCGGCGTTCTTCACCTTCGCCATGGTGTGCATGGCGTGCACGAGGGGAACGCCCCAGCGCTGCGCGGCCAGCCAGCCGACGTGTCCGGAGAGCCAGTAGTGGGAATGGACGAGGTCGTAGTAGCCGGGGCGCTGACCGGCCCACGCCTGCATCACACCGTGCGTGAAGGCACAGAGCTGCGCGGGCAGCTCCTCCTTGGCCAGGCCCTCGTACGGCCCCGCGTCGACGTGCCGGACGAGGACACCGGGCGCCAGGTCCACGGCGGAGGGCAGCCCGCCGGTGGTGGAGCGGGTGAAGATCTCGACCTCGATGTTGATCGCGGCGAGCCGCTTGGCCAGCTCCACGATGTACACGTTCATCCCGCCGGCGTCGCCCGTCCCCGGCTGGTGCAGCGGGGAGGTGTGCACGGAGAGCATCGCGATGCGGCGGGGCCTGCGGTGGCCGGGGGCGAAGGAGCCGGTGAGGCCTGCGGGGAACCTGCGACGCGGTGCGCCACGGCTGCTGCCGAGCCGAGAGACGTACTGGGTCACGTCGTCCGTCCTCCTCGCTGGGCCCCGGTGCCCGCACGGTTCACGGCACGACACCGAAGGGGCGCACGGTCCCTTCGAAGGTGGGGAACAGCGGAATCCCTCCTTTCATTTCCGCTTTGCCAAATCATTACGCCGCGGACGCGGTGGGGCCTCCGGACGGTCTCCCGCCCGCGCGGCGCCCGCGTCCGCCTTACGCTCTGTGTCATGCGCCCGATCGGCACCGCGACCCGCGGGACCACCAACCCGAACCGGCTGCGCCGCATGGACCGCTGGATCGCCGCCACGCACGGCCCCGCCCTGCGCCGCGCCGAGACTCCCGTCGCCGTCGACCTCGGTTACGGGGCGGCGCCCTGGACCGCCGTGGAGCTGCTGGAACGCCTGCGCACCGCCGAACCGCGCACCGCGGTGGTCGGTATCGAGATCTCGCCGGAGCGGGTCGCCGCCGCGCAGCCGTACGCGCGCGAGGGCCTCACCTTCCGGCACGGGGGCTTCGAGATCCCGCTGCCGGAGCGGCCCGCGCTGATCCGGGCGGCGAACGTGCTGCGCCAGTACGACGAGGGCGAGGTGGCCGGCGTCTGGCAGCGGCTGTGCGAGCGGCTGGCGCCGGGCGGGCTGCTGGTGGAGGGCACCTGCGACGAGATCGGGCGCCGGCATGTGTGGGTGGCACTGGGGCCGGAGGGGCCGCGCACGGTGACCTTCGCGACCCGGCTCGGCTCGCTGGACCGGCCGTCCGATCTCGCCGAACGGCTGCCGAAGGCGCTGATCCACCGCAATGTCCCGGGCGAGCGGGTGCACGCCTTCCTGCGCGACTTCGACCGGGCGTGGGCGGCCGCGGCACCCTACGCCTCGCTGGGGGCCCGGCAGCGCTGGATCGCGGCGGTGCGGGCGCTTTCGGGTGGCTGGCCGCTGACGGACGGGGTGCGCCGGTGGCGCCAGGGCGAGGTCACGGTGGCGTGGGAGGCGCTGGAGCCCCGGGGGTGGTGAGGGGGCGCACCCGGGCGGTTCGGAGGCGCTTTTTCGTTGCGCCAGGATTCACCCCCGCGGCGGGAACGGCCGGCGGGCATCGTTCGTCGGAGTGGGTGGGACATCGGGGGCGCGGGGGTGGCGGGGAGTGACGGAATAGCGAAGTGCCCCCGAAGGCCGGAGTGTGTCTGCCTCTGTTGCTTTTCAGTACGGCATGGCACGATCTGGTCGACGCCACATGTTACTGACGGTTAATCAGATGGTTGGTCCATCAGGTTGCCGGGACTGCTCGAACAGTTGGGAACTGCTCGGAGGGGGAGCTCGTGTACCGACGCCACTGTGCCGCCGCCGCGATGACCCTGGTCTGCGCGCTGGCGGTCCTCGCCTCGCCGGTCCAGGCAGTCGCCGCACCGACGCCGCCCGGGTCCGCCGACGGGGGCGGGAAGAGCCTGGAAGAGGTGCGCGCGGAGATCGACGAGCTGTACCTCGAGGCGGGCGCCGCCACGGACGCGTACAACCTCGCCGAGGAGAGGGCGAAGAAGCAGTCGGGCGAGCTGGTCGGGCTGGCACAGTCGATAGTCGAGGGCCAGGCGAAGATCGCCGCCCTCAAGAACCGGGCCGGCGCGCAGGCCCGCGAGGAGTACCGCAACGCCGGGCTCCCGCCGGGCGCGCGGCTCATACTCAGCGGCGACCCCCAGCTCTTCCTCGACGGCATCAGCCGCACGCGCCAGGGCCAGCACGCCACGAAGGGGCTCCTGGCGCAACTGAAGAGGACCCAGCAGGACTTGGAGACGTACACCAAGGACGCCAGCATCAACTGGACCAAGCTGGAAGCCGACCGGGTCAAGCAGGCCAAGGCCAAGAAGAAGATCAACGCGCAGATAGCGGCGGCGAAGAAGCTGGAGTCGCAGCTGGAGAAGGAGGAGCGGGCCCGGCTCCTCGAACTCGAGCGGGAGGCGGCGCGACAGGCGCAGAGCGCCTGGCTCGACTCCGGCGCGCTGAAGGAGATCAACCGGGACGCGAGCCCGCTCGGCAAGAAGGCGGTGGCCTTCGCGACCTCGCAGATCGGCAAGCCGTACGTGTGGGGCGCGGAGGGACCCAAGTCGTACGACTGCTCCGGGCTGACGTCCCAGGCGTGGGGGGCGGCGGGCCGCCCGATCCCGCGCACCTCGCAGGAGCAGTGGCGGCTGCTGCCGCACATCCCGATCAAGGACATGCGCCCCGGTGACCTGATCATCTACCACGCCGACGCCACCCACGTCGGCATGTACGTGGGCAACGGCCAGATCGTCCACGCCCCCCGCCCCGGCCGCGACGTCACCCTGGCGGGCGCGGGCTCCATGCAGATACTCGGCGTGGTCCGCCCCGACGCGTAGTCCTCGGGCGGACGGCGGCCCGGCCCCTCGGCGGGTGCGCGTCCGCGTGAGGCGGGCCACTGCACGGGGCCCGGGCGGCGTGACCTTTGTCATGCCGGCACCGGCCGCCCCGGTGCGGCCCATCGTGCCTGATCCGTGGCGGGACGCGGCTTATGACGGCGCGTATGCCGGGCCGGGTGGGCGGGTCGGCATTCCGTTCCCGTGGTCCGGACCGCTATGGTCCCCGTCTGGCGGATCGTCGATCGTCGTTCCGCCGCGCCCTCGGGGGGAGGGAAGGAAACCCGAACCGATGCCCGTACCCGTACCGCAGCCGTGTTCCGCACCCGCCGCGGAGAGCAGCTCCGGCGCCGGCCTCACCCTCCTCGTGATCGAGGACGACCCGGCGGGCACCTTCACCGCCCCGGAGCTCTCCGCCGCGGCCGGTGCCCGGGTCCGGATCCGTGCCGCCCGGAACCTCACCGAGGCGGGCCGGCTCCTCACCGACGACGTGGACTGCATCCTGCTGGACCTGGCCCTGCCGGTCGGTGCCGAGGCCCGGGGCGACGGGGAGGGCGAGGAGGACGGGCTCGCCACGCTCAAGCACGTCCTGCGGATCGCGCCCCGGCACGCCGTGCTCGCCCTCACCGCGGAGGACGACGCCGAGCTGGCCGCCGAGGCGGTCCGGGTGGGCGCACAGGACTATCTCTTCCGGGGCGAGCTGGACAGCAGGCTGCTGAGCCGGGCCATCCGCTACGCCGTCGAGCGCAAACGGGCCGACGTCGCACAGCACCAGCTCACCGAGTCCCGGCTGCGCGCCCAGGAGAACGCCCGCCTGGAACGCGGACTGCTCCCCACCCCGCTCCTCGACGGCTCCGACCTGCGCTTCGCGGCGCGCTACCGCCCGGGCCGCAGCCGCGCGCTGCTCGGCGGGGACTTCTACGACACGGTCCGCACGCCGGACGGCACGGTGCACGCGATGATCGGCGACGTCTGCGGCCACGGCCCGGACGAGGCGGCGCTCGGCGTGGAACTGCGCATAGCGTGGCGCGCGTTGACGCTGGCGGGGCTGTGCGGCGACGAGCTGCTCTCCACGCTCCAGGAGGTCCTGGAGCACGAGCGGGAGAGCGAGGAGATCTTCGCGACGCTCTGCACGGTGGACATCGCCCCGGACGGCCGCCGCGCGGGCCTGTGCCTGGCCGGGCACCCCGCGCCGCTGATCACCCGGCACGGACGGGCGGCGCAGCTGCTCCCCTACGAGGACGGCGGACCGGCCCTGGGCCTGCTGCCGCGAGCGCGGTGGCCGCGCCGCCAGGTGGAGCTGGGCGGCACGTGGAGCCTGATGATGTACACGGACGGGCTGATCGAGGGCCGCGTCGGCGACGGCACGCGGCGCCTCGGCCAGGACGGCATGGTGGCGATGGTCAACCGGCAGCTCGCCGAGGGGCTGACCGGCGAGGAACTGCTGGAAGCGGCGGTCGCCCAGGTGCGGGAGCTGAACGGCGGCGAGCTGACGGACGACGTCGCGGTCCTGCTGCTCGACCGCGACCAGGACACCGCCCGGCACCGGGCTCCGGGCGGCGCGCGGAGTGTGCACATCCCGCGCCCGCGCCCGGCCTCACCGGCGCGGGCTCAGCGCCCGCCGTTGTAGGGACCGTACGGGCCGTCGCTGCTGGAGCCGCCGCGTCGGCGGCCACCACCGCTGACGGCCTTGAGGGCGGGCCGTACGTCCACGAAGAACACGATGGTGGCGATCAGGCCGGCGATCTGCAGGAAGATGAAGATGGGCCAGAGGTTCACCGCCACCACGATGCCCAGAATGATCAGCCAGAAGGACTTCTTCTGCTTGTCCGCGGCTCGGTAGGCGTCCTCGCGGGCCATCAGGGCCATGACCAGCGCGACCACGGCGAGAACGAGCATGGCCAAGGAGAGCAGCCCGAGGAACGAGTTGAAACCGTCGAGCAACATGATGTGCACCGCCTAGTCGGGTGAAAGCGCCTCGCGGCCAAGGTACCGGGACAACGCACGAGCCACCCGGAATGTGCCCGCCCGCCGTCCCGGCACACCTGCCGGGGGCATCGGTGCTACTTGCCGGAGGGCGGGGTGGCCTTCTTCGCCGCGGGCTTCCGTGCCGGCGCCTTCTTGGCGGCGGCGGGCTTTGCAGCGGCCGGCTCGGCAGCCGCGGCCTTCGGCTTCTCGGCGGCCGGCCCTGCCGTGGTGGCGGGCTTGACGGTGGTGGCGGGCTTGGCGGCGGCCGGCTTCGCGGCGGGAGCGGCCTTCGTGGTGGGGGCCGGCTTCGGCGCGGCAGCCGGCTCGGACTCCTTGCGCGGCTCCACGACGACGGCGATCTCCACGATCTCGTCGGCGGTCTCGCCCCGCCACGTCCGCACGGTGCGCTCGCCGCGCTCGGCGACCTTCTCGTACGTCTCACGGGCCCGTACCGCGTACTCGGCGGCCACGCCCACCCCGCGCAGCGCCAGGTCCTGGGCGTTCTCGCCGATCTTCTTCAGGTCGGTGTCGAAGGCGCCGATCACCTCGGTGACCTTGGCCTGCAGGACGGCCTGCGCCTCCCGGGCCTGCTCGGTGACCCTCTCCTGAACGGCCTTGGGGTCGGTGTTCCGTACGGCCTCGATCCGCTCCGGAGCCTCGGCCCGGAGCTGTTCGAGCAGCGCGGGCACCTTGCGGGCCTGGCGGACGGCCAGGTCGGCGGTGCCGGCGGCGAAGTAGAGGGGGGTCGGGTCGGTGAGGGTCTTGCGCAGGTCATCGGTGATGGCCATGACTGTGGTCCTCCCGGATCATCAGACTGGGTGTGAGGGTGATGGAGCTCTCAAGCTGTATCGGCAGCACTGCCGTCGGCATTGAAGGGAGCGTCTGCCCCGGGCTCGTCGTCCAGACCGTTCTCCTTGCGGAAGGAGGCGTAGATCTGGAGCAGCACGCTCTTCTGGCGCTCGTTGATCGACGGATCGGCGAGGATCACCGCCCGCGTCTCCAGTTCGTCCTGCTGCCGCTCGTCCAGAATCCCGGCCCGGACGTACAGGGTCTCGGCGGAGATGCGCAGCGCCTTCGCGACCTGCTGCAACACCTCGGCGCTCGGCTTGCGCAGCCCGCGCTCGATCTGGCTGAGGTAGGGGTTGGAGACCCCGGCGGCGTCGGCGAGCTGCCGCAGGGAGAGCTGCGCGCTGCGGCGCTGCTCCCGCAGGTACTCGCCGAGATTGCCGACGTTGAGTGAGGCCATGTCTCGATGCTGCCCCCGCTTGCTAACTTTTGCAAGCAGCCGCTTGCAAAAGTGTTCCCTCCCACACCGCCACCCCGTCGTGACTCGCGGAGATCACTGTCCTGTCTCTGTGATGTCCGGGCAGTCTCGGTCGTCTCCGGGCAACTGAGCTGACGTCTCAGCCATCTCCGGGCGATTGGTGGGGTGTCTCGGTCTTCTCCGGGTACGTCATCGCCGCCTTCCGTACGGTCTTCGCGACTGGTCGGCGTCGTACCGGAGGCCCGGATGGATACGAGCGTGTTGTCGGTGGAAGACGTCGAGCTGGAGTACGTCAGCGCTGCCGGGGCCCGTGAGCGGGGTTCGCTGGGGCGGCTGTGGCCGGTGCCGTTCGAATCGGTACGGCCCGAGCGCCGGTTCCCGACTTTCCGGGGGCAGGGCAACCGGTGCGGCTGGTACTGGTCGGTGACCTGCGGCGGGCATGTGGGCTACGAGTCGTGGCTGGAGCGGGACCGGCTGATGCTGCTCGACTTCGATCCGTTGGTGACGGGCATGGCCTCGCAGCCGTTCCGGCTGATGTGGACGGGACCGGGGGGAAAGCGGATCCGGCACACGCCGGACTTCTTCGTACGCCGCGCGGACGGCACTGCTCTGGTGGTCGACGTCCGCGCCGATGAACGGATCAAGCCGCCCGATGCGGTGAAGTTTGCCGCGACCGCGGCGGCGTGTTCGCTGGTGGGCTGGGATTTCGCCCGGGTGGGGGTGCCGGATGCGGTGCTGATGGCGAACGTCCGGTGGCTGGCGGGGTATCGGCATCCGCGGGTGCACCGCGCCGGGGTCGCTGCCCGGCTGATGGCAGTTTTCGCCGGGGGAGGCGGGCTGCTGGACGGGGTTCGCCACGTGGGCGATCCGGTCGCGGTGCTTCCAGTGCTGTTCCACCTGCTCTGGCGGCAGGTCCTGGCTGCGGACCTGGGGGCCGGACTGTTGGCCGCGGACACGGAAGTCCGGCTCGGCGTGGTGCGGGAAGGGGGTCAGGATGCCGTTGCGTCCGCGGCTGTTGCGAGCGGGTGACCTGGTCCGCTTCGACGGCCGCCTGCAGACAGTGGCCGCGCTGGAGGGGACCGCGGTCCGGCTGGTCGACGAAGCACAGTCGGCTAGCGTGGTGATGCTCGCCCATCTGCTGGCCGGCGAGGACTTCGAGGTGGTCACGCCGGTTTCGGTGCGCACAGTGCTGCCGGCGGCCGGGGTGCTGGAAGGACTTCCCTCCAAGGCAGTTGAGCGGGCCGGATGGTGGCAGCGGCACCTGGTGGAGATGCTGACCGGCCGCCCATTCAATGACCCGCACGGGCCGGTGAGAGGCGAGTACGACCCGGCCGTCCGCTCCTTGCGACAGCGAGAATTGACGAAGGTCGCTGAACTGGATGCGGCGGGGACGGCGGTGTCGTTGACCGTGCTGCAGGACATGCGGGCCCGATTCGAACGGGAGGGTGTGCTCGGTCTGGTCGATCCGCGACTGCGTTCGGCCCCGGACGGCACGGGCCGCGCCGACCGGCGGGTGGTGGCGGCTCTGCGGAAGGTCGTGGAAGAGCAGACAGCCAGGTCCACGGTCTCTGCACAGGTGCTGCGGCGTCGGATGGAACGTCTCCTGGAGGACGAGCACGGGGCCGGGGTGGTGCCGTTGCCGTCGCGGGCGACGTTCTACCGGCTGCTCAAGGCGGTCTCCTCCGGCCGGCACACGCTGGGTTCGGCCCGCACCCGCCGTTCGCTGGCCAAGCAGCCCGATGGCATGTTCGGCCAGCTGACCGCGGTCCGGCCAGGGGAGGTGATGGAGATCGACTCCACTCCGCTGGATGTGTTGGTCGTTCACGACGACGGCACGGTGGACACCGTGGAGCTGACCGGCATCGTCGATATCGCGACCCGCACGCTGGCCGCGGCGGTGCTGCGGCCCTCGACGAAGGCGGTGGATGCCGCGCTGCTGCTGGCGCGGGCGATGACGCCGGAGCCGATGCGTCCGGGCTGGCCCGACGCGCTGCGGATGTCTCGCTCGGTGCTGCCGCACGTCTCGCTCACGGCGCTGGACGAGCGGCTGGCCAAAGCGGCGGCGATCCCAGTGATCACGCCGGAGACGATCGTCTGTGACCGGGGCAAGGCTTACATCTCCGACACGTTCCGCTCGGCCTGCCAGTCGCTGGGCATCTCTTTCCAGCCCGCGCATCCCGATACTCCGACGGACAAGCCGCACATCGAGACGACGCTGGGCTCGGTGGCCACGATGTTCGTCTCGCACCTCCTTGGTCACAAGGGCCGCAGCACCGAGCACCGCGGCACCGATCCGGCAGCGCAGGCGGTCTGGTCGATGCATCAGCTCCAGGAACTGCTCCAGGAGTGGATCGTGATCTGGCAGAACCGCCCGCACGACGGCCTGCGCGACCCGCTGATGCCCGGCAAGGCGCTGAGTCCGAACGAGAAGTACGCCGCGCTCGTTGCGGCGGCCGGACACGTTCCGGTCGCGCTCAGCCCGGACGAGTACATCGAGTTGCTGCCCCGCTGCCGTCGGACGATCAACTCCTACGGGATCCGGCTGGGTCACCGCACCTACGACAGTACGGAGTTGACGCCGTTCCGCCGCCAGTCATCCGGCGTCGGCCCGGGCGGGAAAGGGTGGGAGGTCCACTACGACCCTTACGACATCTCTCGCATCTGGGTACGCAATCACCGTGAGGGCGGCTGGATCACCGCGATCTGGCGGCATCTGCGCACCGCTCCGATGCCGATGGGTGAACTGGCCTGGGACCACGCCCGCCGGGTCCTTGCCGAGCGGGGTGCCGATCCGGTCACCGAGGAGGAGATCGCGCAGGCCGCGGTCGCTCTCCTGGACCGGGCCGCCGACGGCCCCCGGGACACGGCGGGCAGGCCCTCTGGCCGCAGCCGCAAGGACCGCAAGGTTGCCGCCCGGACCCGGACCACCAGTGCTCCCTCCTGGCCCCGGCCGGCTCCTGCAACGCCTGCTGAGCCACCACCTCCCGACGCAGAGGAACCGGAGGAAGGCGAGGGCGCCCTCGCCGACGTCGTCCCGCTCGGAATCTTCGATACCCGCAAGGAGGCCGAGAAGTGGTGGTGAACATGCCGGACCCGGACACTGGTGGCGCTGCCGGGCTGGAGTCGCGGCGTGATCCCACCACGCAGCTCACCGGCTGGCGGCAGTTCGTCGAAGCAGACCAAACCAGTTTCGATCTGCTGCCCGAAGACCGGTGGCGTTCGCTGAGCCCCGCCGATCAGGAGTCCTATGACGATGCCCGCATCCTCTACCACTCCGAACTTCAAGTCGTACGCACCTCGGCCGTCCGGGAGATCGCCCATCAAGGGCGCCTGCTGACCCTGCTCAACCAGCGTGAAACCGGAGCCCGGCGCGGCCTGATCGTCTCCGGTCAGCAGACCACGGGCAAGACCACCGCGCTCAAACAACTCGGCCGTCTCCACGAACTGCGCGTCCGCCAACGCCATCCCGACAGCGATGGAATCCCGGTCGTCTATCTGACAGCCCCGCCCAAGGGGTCGCCCCGGAAACTCGCCATTGAGTTCGCCCGCTTCCTCGGCTTGCCCTCCGTCTCGGCCCGTCACAACACGATCGACATCACCAATGTCGTCTGCCAGGTGATGATCGAGGCCCGGACGGACCTGGTGCTCGTCGATGAGATCCATCTCCTGAACCACGCAACCACCGCCGGCGAGGACCTCTCCGATCATCTGAAGTACTTCACCGAGCACCTGCCGGCGACCTTCGTCTATGCGGGCATCGACGTCGAACAGTCCGGTGTTTTCACCGGCATCCGCGGCCGCCAGATGGGCGGACGCTGCACCCTGGTCCGCACCGGCGCCTTCCCCCGCAACGCGGAATGGCGATCACTGATCGCCACTCTGGAGGACACCTTGCGCCTCCACCGCCACCAGCCGCAGACGCTTGTGAATCTCTCCGACTACCTGCACCAGCGCACCGGCGGCATGATCGGAAGCCTCTCTCACCTGATCCGCGCTGCGGCCATCACCGCGATCCTCGACCAGAGCGAACGCATCACCCAGAGCCTGCTGAAGAAGACCCGGATCGATCACAACAGCGAGAACGCCTCCCGCCAGAGGGCCGGATGAGCGAACCAACCAACTACTGGCTGACCAGGCCCCTCCCTCGCCCCGTCACCCCGTTCCCACAGGAGACCGAGAAGTCCTACCTCCGCCGCCTGGGCGAGGCGAACGGAGTCATTCCCGGACGAGCACTCGCGCAGAGCAGCTGGCTGGAGTCCCGGCAGGACTACATCGGCCGACTCAGCATGGCCAGCGGACAGTCCCGGGAGAGCCTCCTGCAGGCGATCCCCTATCTCGGTCAGCAGCCGAAGATTTTCCACCCCTCCCGCCCGGACTTTCTTCCGGGCGTCCCCTGCCATCTCTGCGTCGCCCGTCGCACCGGAACCTACAACCGCATTCATCAGGTCACCGCCTGGCGCTCGCGCTTCCACCACCAGGTCTGCCTCCGCCACAGGCTCTGGATCGGAGAACCAGCGGGGCATTACCAAATCCAAGCCGACCTCACCGGTCTCCCCGACGTTCTGCACGCCCAACGACGTCACCACCGCCTTCTCCACAAGTACGGCCCCGTCGTCCTCGCCACCTGCTACGAGCGCGGAGCCAAGCTCTGGCACGACCTCTCCAGCCGCAGCTTCCGCCACGAGGACACAGCGCGACGTGTCCAAGCCCTCCCCCGGCTCCAGCACGGCAGCAACCGTGACCACCGCCGTCTCATCGCCCGCTACCCGGAAACCGTCACGACCACCGCTCTCTACGCCTCACCTCACTGGCGCTCACTCGCCCTCGCACGGGGACACGGCTTCGGGCAGTTCATCGACGAGTTCAACAACCGACTCCAGGTCGAGCTGATCCCCCGGTTCGACGGGGGCATGTGGTTCGTCCATTCCCTGCGAGAGACCGCCGACCAGATCGAAAGATCCCTCTCCGCATATGCCGAACGAGGAGCTACCCGGCGCAGGTTGCGACGACCTCACAACTAGGCGTCTCAAAATTTTCCGAGCATTCCAGGTCCGGAGCCCTATGCCACTCGGACTGCGACAGGACAGCCGCCCTCGTCTCGCTCGGCCTCCAGCATCGCCAGTCAACGCCCCTCGCTGCCCCGGCCTCCACGGAGGCAGAACGGCTACGCAGTCGCGTCGGAGAAGTTCACCCGCACCGCGACCACAGCGCCTGACGCATCCAGGTCGGCCGACACGGGGAAGTAGCCGTCGCCCCAGCTCGTCATCGCGCAGAGCAGTCGGGCGTCGCCGATGTCCACAGTTCCGGCCTCGACTTCAGAGGCGCGAATCTGACGCATGACCTGCCAGTGATGGGAATGGGGCCGGAAGTCCACCATCATGCGGCACCCGGTCTCCTCCTTCCAGCTCTGCACAGCGCGAGCCTTCTCCATCGCCTCCGCCACGGCCAGCCCATTCCACCCGCGGACACCGTCCTCGCCGGGTTCGCCGAGTTCCGGTGCTGCGAACGTCGCGGCGGCTTCCTCTGCGGCAGCACCCCAGAACGCGACGTCGGCCAAGCCGTCCACAGGCTCGTCGTGCTGCCAGGCATTCAGGGCATCGGTATCGCCGAAGAGCACCCGGGCCCAGTCGACGCCGATGTCACCGAGCAGCACGGATGACTCCGCTGGGACGTCGCTCATCCGAACCGATATCTCTGACCAGCGCGGCCCGACACCGTCGCCGAAGTCAACCCGCGAAGCCAGCACCGGCAGATGACGGTCGCGGGGCACCCCGCCCACTGCGACGACAGGCACCCCGAACATCAGGAAACTGCCGCCGCCTTCAGCGGCAGTCCGGCGCACACGTTGTGCATGCGGTTCACGGCCCGGCAACGCCTCCAAGCGAGCGTCCAGGCCAGCGGCCCGGCAGTGCTCTTCGAACATCCTCCCAAACTCCGCCGCCCGGGAGGCCGGGATGTCATGGATCAATGCACCCGGCTGTCGGTCGAAGCTGCGCAACGCTACCGAAGCGTCCGGGCCAACCCCAGCGAAGTCGACCGAGTTGATCACTTCGGCAGCCATCGCCGGGTCGTCAACGCCAAGCAGAGCAGGATCAATCTCCGCCGGCGACCGCTCACCGCTCCACAACCCCAAATAGCCGCCGTCCACGACGACCAGGGTCCCCGACGGACAGCGGATCTCACCAAGCCTGAAGATCTCTTCCATGGCGCGCGAGTCTACGGCTGCCCCTCCGGCCATCAGCAGACACACTGGGGCAATCCGGAGAAACGGCTGCCCGGACTTGAGAGAGACGCACCGACGCCCAGCGTCTCAGTAAAGTCCGGGCACTGCAGACCAGGAACCCGCCATGCCCGGACCTACCTGAGACAGGACAATCACTGTCCGTTCCCGGCCTGTCTGCGAATCCCCACCGGGTCTGCAGTGTGAAGTGAACGGGTCTCGGCTGATCTGCGCAGCGACCAGCCCGCCAAAGCCACCTGCCCGCGAGGGCAGTGCCCACCGCTCCGGCTGTCGGATGGCCTGAGAGATCACGACGGCCAGCG
Source organism: Streptomyces sp. SAS_281 (assembly GCF_052542855.1). Classification (NCBI taxonomy): domain Bacteria; kingdom Bacillati; phylum Actinomycetota; class Actinomycetes; order Kitasatosporales; family Streptomycetaceae; genus Streptomyces; species Streptomyces sp. SAS_281. The sequence goes on along the minus strand of NZ_JBMNDO010000010.1, from coordinate 69,170 downwards.
GACGGACGCCCCACCTTTCCCGAGTTCCCAGGAAGGTGGGGCGCCACGCGCGCCCATTGGTTTGCCGGTTCAGCAGGCGTATCCGCCCGCCCGTGGTTACCGAGGCTGGTAGGAGGTGGCCAGCACGGAGACGGTCACTTGACTGGGCAGGGAGCCGTGGCCGCTCAGGTCCGCGGGGGTCAAGTGGCGTGCGCTCGGTGTCATCCCCACCAGGTCGATGGCTTCTTGCCTGGTCAGGGGCGTGGTGTATTCGACGTGCTGGGTACCGGCGGCCTGGAAGTAGGGGTCCAGCGCCTGTTGCAGGCGCTGTTCCTTGTCCGGGTCGATCCTGACCATCGCGGGGATCTGGCCCCGTAGCTCGGCCAGGTGCCGCTCGATGGGCCGCACCACGATCAACCGGCCTGTCGGACGGAGCACGCGGTGGAACTCGGACGGGTTGCGCGGGGCGAACACGTCCAGCACGACGTCGACCCCCTGGTCGACCAAGGGGAAGGGGCGGAAGACGTCCCAGCTCGCCGCAGCAGCTCGTGGATGGGCTCGGGCTGCCGAGCGCAGGGCGCGTGCTGACGTGTCCAGCCCCAGGCCGCGGGTGCCGGGCAGTTGATCGAGTACGCCGGCCAGGTAGTAGCCGGTGCCGCACCCGACGTCCACGACCGTGCCTTGACCAGGCAGGGCGTCGGCTGTCATACGAGTCAGCGTCTGGTGGACAGGGGCGTACCTGCCGGTGGACAGGAACCGGTTTCGGGCCTGAACCATGGCCGCGTCGTCACCGCTGGTGGCGCGGATGCCCGTCAGCAGGCTGACGTAGCCCTGACGGGCGATGTCGAAGGTGTGGCCCTCCGGGCAGCGCAGTGAGACACGGTCGGGTCGGAGACGGGCGCGGCACACCGGGCAGCGCAGCAAGTCGAGAAAGGGTTCGAGGGCAGGGGGAAACAACGCAGGCACGAAGCACTCCAGGAGGCGGTGAAGGGAAGGGACCGTGCCTGCACGCGCTCTCACAAGCTGCCGTCTCAACAAGGACGAGGCTCGGCGTCTCGCCGCCTCGGTGTGGGCGGCACAAGGGAGATGGATCACGTAAACAGGCACGCCAAGGAGGGCGACGCCCTACGGCATCGCCCTCAACGCCTCGTGATTACAGAGCCTGGATGTGCTGGGTCCACATGCCTACACCTTACGAGCCTTGCCAAAAGCCCGTCCCCTCGCCTCGGCAGTCAAGAGACGCGGCCCGGCGGTGGGGGATCGCGCCGGACTGCGTGACCACCCGGACGAGGGGTTTGGTCCCGTTTGAGCTAGCCAGTCCCTATAGATCTGCAAAGTGGCATACATGGGGCTGAGCGTGCTGGAGGGGATGAAGTCGTCACAAGTAGACGGCTTCGAGGCGCTCGACGTGCCGTCCCACGCTGCCGGCGCACCGACCGGCTCCGCGTCGGTACGCCGTACGCTCGCGAACCGCCCGGAACCCGACCGGCCGCGGGGCGAATGGGCCGGGACGAAGGCGCCCGGCGCGCCTTGGGCTCGTCGGCATGGCCTCGTTCCTGCCGCTCCTCATCTGCGCCGGCGCCCTCGCGGCGGTCATGGGCTCGCTCGGCCGGCTGGCCGTACACGTCAGGCGGCGCGGGCTCGCCGGGTCGGCGATGCGGGCCGCGCTGGCGTCCTATGACGAGGCGTTCCGGGCGACCGCCCATGAGTCGTACCACGAGATCCGGGCGCAGACGGACCGGAAGGCGCCGATGGGCTCGCCCGACGACGCGTGGCGCCCCATGATGCCCGCCCTGCCGCCCGCGCCCCGCACCCGAGAGCCCAGGAGCCCCGGGAAGGCCTTCCTGCACTGGTGGCGCCGGGCCTGACGCGGACCCTGCCCCGCCGGTCCCGGACTCGACCGCGCTCCGGCCCTCCGCCCGGCCGGAGCCACCGCCCCCGGAACGCCGGAGCCCGCCCCCTCAGAACACGTCCGGGCACCACGCCCGCCGCGCCGCCCGGAACACCCCGTCCGCCCTCGCCGCCGCTCCCGGAATCAGCTCCTCCACCCGGCCCAGCGCCTCGAGCCGCAGGACCGATTCGTCACCGAGCCAGAGCGTCCCCAGCTCCCTTACGTCCATCGCCAGGTCCGCCGAGCGCGTCGTCGGCACGCAGGTGGCGCCGTCCGGCGTGGCGTCCAGGTGGAAGCGGCCGGCCGCGTGGCCCGCCGCGTCCCGGATCTCCAGGACCAGCGACCCGGGCACCGCGTAGGTACGGGCCTCCAGGGCGCGGACGACGTCCAGGACACGCACCCACAGGAAGTCCGCCTGCGTGACCACACGCGCCGCGCGCGGGTCCGGCAGCAGCAGCGGGAGCAGGTCGTCGGCCGGGCGGGGGCCGGTACGGACGGTGGAGATCCAGTCCACCGAGCACAGGAAGTGCCACAGAGCCCGCTCCGCCGCCGGGGTCACCGCGATCATGTCGCGCACCTTCGCGCCGTTCAGCGGCTGCTTCGCGTCGCCCCACGTGTTGTCGGCGCGGTAGATCAGCATGCCCTCGACCGCGCCGTCCGCGCCCCGGTACACGGCGTAGAAGGGTTCGGTCCACTCATCGACGGGGAAGAGCTGCTGCCCCGTGGCCAGATTCCACCAGCGGGCGTCGCGACTCACCGCACCGTGCTGCCGGGCCCGCAGCCGGTCGTGCAGCGCGGGGCCCAGCTTCCGGACCTCCGCGCCGTCCACCAGATCGATCCGGCCGCCGTCCCCGGGCGCCGGCACCCGGCGGTGCGGGTCGAGACCCGTGCGGTGGACGTCGACCTCCCACACGGTGGTCCACGCCGCCGGGCCGAAGCCGTACCTGCCGTAGATCGGGTACTCGGCGGCGATCAGCGTCGCCGCCACGTCACCGCGCTCCTTCGCCTCCGCCAGGTCGTCGGCCATCAGCCGCGTCAGGAGGCCGCGCCTCCGGTGGGTCGCCGAGACGGTGACGTTGGTGACCGCGTCGGTCGGCACGGCGGCTCCGCCGACGACCGTCAGCTCCTGCGCGAACGAGCGGAACGTCGCCACGCACCGCCCCGCGTCGAACGCCCCCCGCGTACGCGAGAGGTCCATGTACGCCAGGCGCCCCGACACCTCCTCGTCCGTCGGCGTGGGCGGCCTCAGGAAGCCGGTGTTCAGGGCGCGCAGCCAGTCGGGGAACTCGGACGGGGTGACGGGGCGGATATCGAGAGCGTTCATGCGGCCCACGCTAGGCAGCGCGGTCATTTATGTCGCAGGATTTACCAGCGAGCCTCTGACCTGGGCTTTTGTCCGATGACTGTGCACACTTAATAACTCAGTCTTGCGCCTCGGCCTCAGAACGCCGCCCGGATCTCCCCCACCTCGGCCCCGCCGCCCAGCAGCGGCGCCCGCCCGATCCGCCCGACCACCGGCGCGTCGATCCCCAGCAGCCCCAGCGCGCGGGCCAGAACCGGGCCCAGCGCCCGGGTCGAACCGTCATCGATCTTGAAGGCCAGCGCCCGGCCGTCCGCCAGGGCCACCGCCTGCACGGCCTCCGCGCCCATCTTCGACAGCGTGCCGGGCACTTCGCGCATCAGCCAGGTGTCGGGGCGCCGGGTGCCCGCCACGTACTCCGGGTGCGCCCGCATCGCGTCCGCCACCCGGCGCTCCGCCGTTCCCGGCTCCGCCAGGACGAAACCGCGGAACGCGCGCGCCAGGCCCACCAGCGAGATCGCCATCAGCGGCGCCCCGCAGCCGTCCGTACCGACCGCGGTGACCTTCTCGCCCGCCGCCTCCTCCACGACCTGGTGCACCAGCTGCTGGAGGGGGTGCGCGGGGTCCAGGTAGCCGGCCATGTCCCAGCCGTTGCGCGCGCAGGCGGCGAGCATCGCCGCGTGCTTGCCGGAGCAGTTCATCGTGATGCGCTCGCGGACGTGGCCGGCGGCGAGGTACGTCTCGGCCTCGACCGCGTCCAGCGGCAGGTCGGGCGGGGTCTGGAGGTCCTCGGGCGACAGCCCGTGCTCGGTGAGCATCTTGCGTACGAGATCGAGGTGGAAGCCCTCGCCGGAGTGGCTCGCGGCGGCCAGCGCCAGCCGTTCCTCCGACAGGTCGAGCCCGGCCCGCAGCACCGCCGCCGCCTGCATCGGCTTGTTCGAGGAGCGCGGGAAGACCGGCGCCCCCGGATCGCCCAGGGACAGCTCCACGCTGCCGTCGGCGGCCAGCACGACCAGCGAACCCCGGTGGTGGCCCTCGGTGAAGCCGGACCGCACGACCTCCGCCAGTACGGGCAGGCGGGGCGCCGGGTCGGATATGGCGGGGGTGCGGGCTGCGCTGGAGGTCATGGTGGCCTTCCGGGGACGGACGGGACCCGCCCGTCCCCGGAGGGATCGCCTCAGGCGAGCAGGTCGTCTACTTGTGCTTCCCCGTCACGGTACCTGCGGGCGATCTCCGCGCCGCAACCGTCCGCCGTGCGCTGGAGCCGGTGCCGGCGGCGGGAGACCTGCTGTTCGTAGCGGACCAGGCGCCCCATCGCGGTGTGCAGCTCTTCGTCCGTCCGGGCGTCCAGGTCCGACAGCTCGACCTCGGCCAGCGTCTCGGCGGCGAGCTTGCGGTACTCGTCGCTGCGCGGCGTGGACAGCGTGACGTGCCGGGCGGACGAGCGCTGCGGTGACGGGGCGTCGGCGAGGATCTCCGACAGCCGGTCGACCACCGGCGACTCCGGGTCCCGGCGCCTGGCCAGCTCGGCCTTCAGGATGTCGATCCGCCCCTGCACGAGCCGCCGCACATAGCTGAGGTCGGCCTCGTCGCGCTGGGCGTCGCGGCGCAGGGCGCGCAGCTCCGGCAGGCGCAGGGCGGCCAGTTCGGCCCGGGTCCCGGCGTCTCCGGTGTCGTCGCCCTGCCCGGTCCGCTGTACGGGTGGGCGCATGGTGCTGATGTTCGTACCGTTGCCCGTGCTGCTGCTGACACCGGGGCGCGCGACCGGCACTGCGCCCGGGGACTGCCCGGTTCCATGGGTGCTCATGCTTGTGTCCATCCCCTCGACCCGGTGCGTCGGCGCACCGCCTCCCGTGCATCGTGCCACCCCGAGAGGCCTTCTGAGGTTGTTCTGTACCCGTTCGGCCCAAGATAGGTTGGTCTGTATGCGTGCAGTGGTACAGAGGGTGGATGGTGCGAGCGTCACGGTGGCGGACGCCGCGGACGGCGACGGCGGTTCCCGCGTCGTCGGGGAGATAACCGGCGAGGGCCTGTGTGTGCTGGTGGGGGTGACCCACGAGGACACCCCGGAGAAGGCGGCACAGCTCGCCCGCAAGCTCTGGTCGGTCCGCATCCTGGAGGGTGAGAAGTCCTGCTCCGACGTGAATGCGCCGCTTCTGGTGATTTCGCAGTTCACCCTCTACGGGGACGCCCGGAAGGGCCGCCGCCCCACCTGGAACGCCGCCGCGCCCGGCGAGGTCGCCGAGCCCCTGGTGGACGAGGTGGTGGCGCGGCTGCGGGCGCTCGGGGCGACGGTGGAGACGGGCCGGTTCGGGGCGGACATGCGCGTCTCGCTCACCAACCACGGCCCGTTCACCGTCATCATCGAGGTCTGAACCCCCTACCCGGGGCCCTTACGGCTCGACGACCGTCTCCTGTGCCGCCGCCGTGTCCCCGGCCAGCAGCTGCGCGTCGACCGCCACGTTCCGCTTCACCAGGGCCAGGGCGATCGGGCCCAGCTCGTGGTGGCGGGCGGACGTGGTGACGAAGCCCAGCTGGCGCCCCTCCGGCCCGTCCGCCGCGAGCCGGACCGGGGTGCCGGGACCCGGCAGGTGGACCTCGCTGCCGTCCAGGTGCAGGAAGACCAGGCGGCGCGGCGGCTTGCCCAGGTTGTGCACCCGGGCGACGGTCTCCTGACCCCGGTAGCAGCCCTTCTGGAGGTGCACGGCGACACCGATCAGGCCCAGCTCGTGCGGGATGGTGCGGTGGTCGGTCTCGAAACCGAGCCTCGGCCGGTGCGCCTCCACGCGCAGCGCCTCGTAAGCGAGCACCCCGGCGACCGGGCCGTGCTCCGCCGCGTACGCCTCCAGCCCGGCGCGCGGCAGGAACAGGTCGCGGCCGTGCGGGGTCTCGCGGACGACGGCCCCCTCCGGGACCTCGGCGATCGAGCCGGCCGGGAGGTACACCACCGCGAAGTCGTCGGTGCGGTCGGCGACCTCCACCCGGTAGAAGAACTTCATCGACTCCAGGTACGCGACGAGATCGCCCCGCGTACCCGGCTCGACGTGCATCCACACCGTCTCGCCGTCGTCCACGAGATACAGGGCGTGCTCGATGTGGCCGTTCGCGCTGAGGATGAGCGCTTCGGTGGCCTGGCCCGGGGCCAGCTCGGTGACGTGCTGCGTGATCAGGAGGTGCAGCCAGGCCAGCCGGTCGCTGCCGGTGACGGCGATGACGCCGCGGTGCGAGAGGTCGACCAGGCCCGAACCGTCGGCGAGGGCGCGCTGCTCGCGGAACAGGTCACCGTAGTGCGCGGCGACGCCTTCGTCGCGGCCCTCGGCGGGGACGGCGCCGGGCAGGGACAGCAGGGGGCTCTTCATGCGACCAGCGTACGACTGGTCCTCAGGCCCCGGCCGCCGGTGCCGGACCCGCGGCGTCCTGACCGCTCTTCGCCGCCTTCGCCGTGCAGTCGGCGCAGCGGCCGAAGATCGCGAAGTGCTTCATGTCCGTCTCGAACCCGAAGGCGCCGCGCAGCTTCTCGGTGAACTCCGCGACGACGCTCACATCGGCCTCGATCACGTCCGCGCAGTCCCGGCACACCAGGTGGATGTGGTGGTGGCGGTCGGCCAGGTGGTACGTCGGAGCCCCGTGCCCCAGATGGGCGTGGCTGACCAGCTCCAGCTCCTCCAGGAGCTCCAGCGTCCGGTAGACCGTCGAGATGTTCACGCCCGAGGCGGTCCGGCGCACCTCGGAGAGGATGTCGTCGGGCGTCGCGTGTTCGAGCGCGCCGACGGCCTCCAGGACGAGCTGGCGCTGCGGGGTCAGCCGGTAACCGCGCTTCCGGAGATCGGTCTTCCAGTCGGTGCTCACCACAGCCCCCAGTGTAGGTCCGGGCGGACGGCCACTCGGCGGAAACGGCGGCTACTTGAAGAAGGCGATCCCGTCGTCCGGCAGGTCACCGAGGCTCTTGGCCATCGCCTCGACCTCCTCGGGCGTGACGGTCTTCTTCAGGTGCGCCGACATGTACGGGCGCAGCTCGACCTCGGGGGTCGCCTTCTCGCCGACCCACATCAGGTCGCTGTTCACATAGCCGTAGAGCCGCTTGCCACCGCTGTACGGGCCGGAGGCCGCGGTACGGGCCACCGCGTCGGTGACCAGGTCGATCTGCGGCTTCTTGTCGGCCAGCTCGCCGTACCAGATCTCGATGACGCCCTGGTCGCGGGCCATGACGACCTCGACCTTGCGGTCCTTGTCGATGCGCCAGTAGCCGGACTCGGTCTCCAGCGGGCGGACCTTGTTGCCGTCGGCGTCGAGGGCCCAGGAGTGCGAGGTGTACTCCAGGAAGTCACGGCCGTCGTGGCGGAAGGTGACCTCCTGCCCGAAGTTGCACTTCTCGGCGCCCGGGAAGTCGGAGACTCCCGCGCCCACCCAGTTGCCCAGGAGGAAGGCCAGCGGGACGAGGTCCGGGTGGAGGTCGGACGGGATCTCGATCATGAGCGGCTCAGTCGATCTGTGAGGCGGGAGGCGGGAGGGCCGGGAACGGGGAGGGGGTCAGCGCTGACCCTGGTACAGCTTCTTCACGGTCACAGCGGCGAAGGCGAGAACGCCGACGCAGACCAGGACCAGCAGGGCGGAGAAGAATGCCTCAAGCACGGTGGCTCCTCGAACAAGCGGGTTTGGCGGCAGTACAGGGCAGTACAGGACCGGGCCCCAGCCTAATGGGTGGGGCCCGGCCCTGCCGTTCCGGGGCGTCCGGGGCGGGTCAGCCCAGGAGCTGGTTCTGGAGGATCAGCGTCTGGTGGAACGGCACGCGCGGCGTTCCGGCGCCGCCCTTGCGGGACTGGACGACCAGGGCGAGGGTGTCCCCCGCGATGACGTAGCCCGCCCGCACCTGCGTGGAGCCGTAGGGCTTCGGCTCGCTGAAGACGTACGAGGCCGTGGAGTCCACCTTCTGGCCGCCGTGCCAGCTCTCGTCGAGCTCCATCTCGCTCGCGCCGCGCATCTCGTCCCCGGCCGACGCCCCGATGAAACGGTCGTCGCGGTACGCGTCGGCGTCGTTCGCCGAGCTGAACTGGAGCAGGTAGATCCGGCTGGACGTGCCGTCGGGCATGGTCCAGCCGCGCGCCGCGATGTGCCGCAGGGTGCCCTCGCGCAGGGTGTCGCCGATCCCGGCCCGCCCGCCCTCGGCGAACTCCGAGGCGAACTGCCCGGTGCCGACCCAGCCGCCCTTGAGCTTCTTGTCCACCGTGGCCCCGGCCGGGGCGGGCAGCAGCAGCTCGCGCAGGTCCGCGTAGTGGATCTCGGACGGGTTGCCGTCGCTGTAGGGACGCGGCTCGTCCGCCGGAAGCGCGGGAAGGGCGAGTGCCGGGTAGTCCCAGCGCCCGTCGTCCTCGGTGGCGAGACCGGGTACGTCGGTGCGCTCCATGGAGCTGATGCCGTACGCCGTACCCGCCCCGGCGGCGCCGAACACCAGCACGGCGGCGGTCCACCGCGCCACGGCCCGCAGCACCCGGCGCGGAGGGCGGGGCCCCTGCGGCACCGGGGCCGGCGGCACCAGCGGCATGGGCGGCAGCACCGGGGCCGGGGCGGGCGCCGCCGCCCCGGGTTCCGACTCGGTCGCGGGCGCGGCCGTCTGCTCGGTCATACGTACTCCCCCGGGGACGTGATGTGGTTCAGCTGGTCCTTCACCAGTTCGGCGACGGCCGACTTGCGGAACGGCTCGATGCCCGACGCCGTGAAGGTGACCATCACCTCGCCCTCGTACGCCATGCAGAACATCCCCTCGATCCGTCGCTTGTCGTCCTTGGGGTCGAGGAAGCAGGAGGCGTTCCTCCGGTGGCCGGCGATCTTGGGGCCGTGGCGCAGGACGCTGATGCTGTCGAAGAGTTCCGACCGGAAGGTGTAGAGGTCCCGGACGGCCTTCTTGTCCTTCATCCGCACCAGCTGGGTGTCGATGACCAGGTCGTTCTCGTGCGAGGCGTAGGTACGGACCGCCAGGCCCTGGATGCGGAGCTTGTCGATCCGCTTCTCGAACTCACGACGCTGCCGGCCCGAGAGGCCGCGCCCGCCGTCCTTCATCTCGGCGGTGGCCGCGGCCCCGCTGAGTTCGGTGTCGTTCCCGTACCTGCCGGAGTCCGGGCCCAGCCGGTAACCGGCCGGGACGGGCAGCAGCAGCTTGCTCAGCTCGGTGGAGGCCCTGCCCCGCGCCAGGTCCCCGGCGGGGTCCTTGGCCGGTTCGTGGGCGGGCTGCTGCCACAGCCGGGTCGGGACCGTGCGGTCCGCGCCGTCGACGGTGACCTTCGTGTACGCGGCCGCGCCGCCGACCGCGGCGAGCACCAGCACGACGGGGAGGGCCGTGAGGAGCACCCGGCGCGCCCGGCCCTTCCGTACGGGAGCGGGCTCCGGGGCGGTGGCCGGCTGCGGGGCGGTGGCCGGCTGCGCGTCCGCGGGCTCGGGCAGGGGCGTGTTCTCGTCGCTCACAGGCGCTCCAGCTGTCGCTCGGCCAGCGTCCGGATGTCCCTCTTGCTGATCGGCGCGCTGTCGTAGAGGTGGATGTCGACCATGACGTCACCGCGGCTGAAGACCGCCCTGGCCTGGTAGAAGGGCAGGTACCCGGCCTCGCGCCGGGCCGGGAAGAGGTAGTAGCGGCCCTCGGTGCTGCCCTTGATCGCGGTGCCGTCGTTGCCGGCGCTCCGCTTCTGGGGCATGTACGAACGCTGGTCCTCCGCGTGCGCGGCGGCGGCCGCGCCGGAGCGGAACTGCACCAGGCAGACGGTGCCCGAGCGGGACTCGCCCTTCTTCCAGGCGGCGCCCGCGACCCGGCGGATGTCCTGGTCGAGGAGGTCGCTGAACATGTAGTCCTCGCTCTCGAAGTCCAGGGCGTAGTCCTCCACCCCCAGCCACCCGTCCTGGGTGAGGGCGGCCAGGCTCTTGTCCTCCTGCCAGCCCTTGGGCCGGGGCACGATCAGCTTGCGCAGGTCGCCGTCGGTGCGGACCCGGCGGTCCTGCGAGGCCGGCAGCGGGTCGGGCACCTCGCCGGCGGGCAGAGCCTTCGCCGGGTACGCCAGACCCGGCTGCGAGAGCGCGGCCAGGGGCGTCGGGGCCCGGCCGGCCTGGACGCCGTATCCGGTCGCGATGCCGCCGGCGATGCCGAGGACGGCCGCGGCGGCGATGATCAGGGTCGTACGCCCGCGCGGGCGCCGTTTCACGGAGACGGCGGGCTCCGGATGCTCCCCCGCCCCGGCCGCCTCGACGGGAGGCTCGGGCTGCCCGTCGGAAACGCTGTCATTCGGATGCAAAATGGGTCCCCCCACGAGACCTTGAAGCGCAGATTCCGTTATCTGCGCACACAACTGACCCACAGGTTCGGGATGGGGTTGTGCGGCCGAGGATTACAGTTCCGTATATGCCGAAGAAGCTCGTGATCAAGGTGACCGCAGGTGCCGACTCCGCCGAGCGCTGCTCGCAGGCGTTCACGGTGGCGGCGGTGGCCGTCGCCAGCGGGGTGGAGGTCTCGCTCTGGCTGACCGGGGAATCGGCGTGGTTCGCCCTGCCGGGCCGCGCCGCCGAGTTCGAACTTCCGCACGCCGCACCGCTGCCGGACCTGATCGAGTCGATCCAGGCGGGCGGCCGCATCACGCTGTGCACGCAGTGCGCGGCCCGGCGCGACATCACCGAGGAGGACGTCCTGGAGGGCGTGCGGATCGCCGGGGCGCAGGTCTTCGTCAGCGAGATCATGGCCGACGGGGTACAGGCGCTCGTCTACTGAGCAGCCCGCTCAGCCGCGCCGTTTCCGGCCGTCCAGCTCGTCCCACCACGCGTCCGACTCCGGATCGCCGGTGGCGCCGCCGCCCTTGCCCGGCCGGGCGTCACCGGGCGGGGGCTGCTGCTGCCGCCCGCCGGGCTCGTCCCACCAGCGGTCCTCCGGCCCCTTGCGGTTGCCGACCATCGCCGCGACGGGCGGGATCACCATCGCGACCACGCACATCGCGATGGCGGCGGGCATCGACCAGAGCCTCACGAAGGCCCAGGCCGAGACGAAGAGGACGAGGCATACGCCCATCAGTACGAAGTAGGCGCGCCGGCGTCGGCGGTACATGAGTCCAGCGTAGGCCCGATCGGCCCACTCGGCCGGTCCGGAGGAAACCCGCACCCGGCGCGGGCAGCACGAAGGGCCGTACCCGCGCCAGGCAAGCGTCCAAACCCCCTGGGGTACGGCCCTTCGGCCGGTCATCGGCTGCGCCGGTCGTCGTCGTCCTAGACGGCGATGGCCACCTCGGCCAGGCCGCCCGTCTGCGCGACGACCGTGCGGTCGGCGGTGCCGCCGGGGACGAGGGCGCGAACGGTCCAGGTGCCCTCGGCCGCGTAGAAGCGGAACTGGCCGGTCGCCGAGGTCGGGACCTCGGCGGTGAACTCGCCGGTCGAGTCCAGCAGGCGGACGTAGCCGGTGACGGGCTCGCCGTCGCGGGTCACGCTGCCCTGGATGGTGGTCTCACCGGGCTTGATGGTCGAAGCGTCGGGGCCGCCGGCCTTTGCTCCACACATGGTTCAGTCCTTCGGGTCGGGGATCGTGCTGGTCCAGGTCGTACGGGTTACTTGTTGGCGCCGAGCTCGATCGGCACGCCGACGAGGGAGCCGTACTCGGTCCACGAACCGTCGTAGTTCTTGACGTTCTCCTGGCCGAGCAGCTGGTGCAGCACGAACCAGGTGAGCGCGGAGCGCTCGCCGATCCGGCAGTAGGCGATGGTGTCCTTCGACAGGTCGACCTGCTCGGCCTCGTAGAGGGCGCGCAGCTCGTCGTCCGACTTGAAGGTGCCGTCGTCGTTGGCGTTCTTCGACCACGGGATGTTGCGGGCGCTCGGCACGTGGCCGGGGCGCTGCGACTGCTCCTGCGGGAGGTGGGCCGGGGCGAGCAGCTTGCCGCTGAACTCGTCGGGCGACCGCACGTCGACCAGGTTCTGGGTGCCGATGGCCTTCACGACGTCGTCGCGGTAGGCGCGGATCGACTCGTCCTGCGGCTGGGCCTTGTACTGCGTGGCCGGGCGGGACGGGACCTGGTCGCCGTCCACGAGGTCGCGGGAGTCGAGCTCCCACTTCTTGCGGCCGCCGTCGAGCAGGCGGACGTCCTGGTGGCCGTAGAGCTTGAAGTACCAGAACGCGTAGGACGCGAACCAGTTGTTGTTGCCGCCGTAGAGGACGACCGTGGTGTCGTTGGCGATGCCCTTCGCGGACAGCAGCGCCTCGAAACCGGCCTGGTCGATGAAGTCGCGGCGGACCGGGTCCTGGAGGTCCTTCGTCCAGTCGATCCGGATCGCGTTCTTGATGTGGTTCTTCTCGTACGCGGAGGTGTCCTCGTCGACCTCGACGATGGCGACCTGCGGGTCGTCGATGTGGGCCTCGACCCAGTCGGCGTCTACCAGGACGTCACTGCGGCTCATTGTGTTTCTCCTCCGGGGCAGTCTGCGGCGAGATGGTGCACGGGTCGTGCGTGATGCGGATGTGCGGGGCGCGGGCCGGTCCCGTATCCACGGGCGGCAGGCGGAACGGCCCCGACGTGCGGTCGAAGGGCCTGGGAATGCGGGAAACCGGGCGTCCCGCTCAGACAGTGCGACAGAGCATGGCGGCGACGCGGCACAGGTCCACTGCCCGCCGCTTCGTGAGATCCGCCTGGCCACCCTGAGGGAGGCCGCCCATAGAGCACTGCATGGGACCGATCGTAGGGAGGTACGGCCGGACATGTCACCGCCGTGTCGCATTTTGAGACAGGATCGTCCGCAATGCGGGACGAGAGCGGCTACGGCAGGGGCCCGGCGCGGTCGCGCGCGGCGCCGGATCGACCGGCCATCTGCGGACCGGACCCGCCCGTCTCACTATGTGGCCGGGTCGCCCCCGCTCCTGCCGTCCGCGGGTCCGGTCATCCCGCCAGGCGCACCTCGGTGCCGGTCACCGATATCTCCAGGCCGTCGGCGGTCGGCTGGATCCTCTCCAGCTTCAGGCCGTTCGGCAGCCCGCCGACCTCTCGCTCGAAGTCGGTCTTCTCGCGGACCAGCTTCTCCAGGCCGGGGATGCCCTCGCCCGGCACCTTGTCCGCGTGGACGCGCACGGTGTGGCCGTCGACCAGGGTGACGGTGGACAGCACGCTGCGCGAGATCGGGTGCCCCAGGGGGCTGACCGTCCCGGTCACCTTCACCTTGCCCTTGCCGCCGTACGCGACCGCGACGCCGTCGCTGGCGGCCTTGGTCAGGTCCTCGTACGAGATGACCGCCGTCCCGGTGGCGCGGGCGGCGGTGGCGCCGGAGAAGCCGTCGGTCAGCCGCACGTCGCGCAGTTCGGCGTTCATGGTGGAGATCCGCAGTGTGCGGCCCGCTGCGTGGGTCTCGATGCCGGTGATCCTCACGTCGACCTCGTCCAGCTCCGAGCCGGCGACCTGGGTGAGGAACGGGAAGCCCTTGATGGAGATGTCGGTGGAGCCGATCTCCGCGCCCGGGACCTTCACCCGGTCCTCGGCCTGCGACTCGGCGATGTTCACCGCCACCCGGTCAGCGGCCACGAACAACGCCGCCAGGATCACCAGGACGATGACCCATATTCGCAGTGCACGCATGCCTGTCCTTCCCCCACCCTGCCGCCCGTACGGCGTGATCGACGTGCGAAAGCCCCCCAACGGTTCCCCGTGGAGGGCTTCGCCATGCGGATGGAGCGGTACGGATCCGAGCGGTACGGACTACGCCAGCACGCGGCCCAGCACATAGACGGCCGGCGCGGCCGCGGTCAGCGGCAGGGCCACACCCGCCGTCATGTGCACGAAGCGTGACGGGTAGTCATAGCTCGCGACCCGCAGTCCGACCAGCGCGCAGACCCCGGCGGCGAGGCCCAGCACGGCCCCCTTCGCCCCCAGGTCCGTAGCGGCGCCCGCCACCGCCCCCGCCCCCGCCGCGACGGCCAGCGCGGCCACGACGGACACCGGCGCGGGCAACGGCAGCGCCCGTACGAGCACGGCGGCGGCGACCGCGACGGCGCCCACCGCCACGGCGTCCGGGACGGCCGCGAGGTGGCCGGCCGCCAGCACGGCGAGTGCGGCCGACGCGACGGTGGCCATGAGGCCCTGCATCCGCTCGTCCGCGCCGGCCCGGCTGCGCAGCTGGAGGACCACGGTGAGCAGCACCCAGACGCCCAACGTGCCGATGATCGCGGCCGGACCGTGCTCCCGGCCCGCCGCGAGGAGCGCCACATCGGCGACCAGTCCACCGGCGAACGCCAGCGCGATGCCCTGCCGGGCCGGCCACATGCCGTTGAGCCGGAACCAGCCCGCCGCCGTCACCGCCTGGAGCAGCACCAGCGGGACGACCAGGGCGTACGAGCCGACGGCCGCGCCGAGCGCCAGCAGCAGCCCGAGCACCGCGGTGATCGCGGCCGGCTGGACTCCCGGGGCGATGACCGGGGAACGCCCTTCGGCACGGGCGCGCTGCGCGTCGGTGATCCGGGCGTTGCCGAGGGTGGTGGGCGCGCTGTACCCCTCGGCAGCGGCGGGTGCCGGGGCGGGCACCGGCGGCACGGGCTCGGCGTGGACCTCGGGCGGCAGCGGGTAGGAGCCGGACGTGGCGGGGGCGGCGTACTCCCCCTGCGGCGCGGGCCCGTCCGTGCGCTGCACGGTCGGCTGGTACTGGGTGTCCCAGGTCTGCCCCTCCCAGGTCTGGGCGGCGCCCTGGTCGGGCTGCCCGGCCGAGGCGTCGGGGTAGCCCTGCTGCGGGTATCCCTGCTGCGGGTGTCCCTGCTGCGCGTAGCCCTGCTGCGGGTGTCCCTGCTGCGGATAGCCGTACGCCTGCTGCTGGTCCTGCCCGTACGCGTACTGCTGCGGGTCCTGTCCGTACCCGTACGGCGGCTGCTGCTCCGGGCCCTGGCCCGGGTGGTACGGGTGCTGCTGATCGTTGCTCATGTGCTGGGGTTCACCCTCCTGCGAACGGCGGGAGCACCTCGACCGTGCCGCCCTCGGCAAGGCGTACGGTCTCATGGCTCCGGGTCCCGACGGGGTCGCCGTCGATGAGGAACGAACACCTTCGCAGTACGCGGCTCAGCTCGCCGGGGTGCCGCTCGCGCACCGCGTCGAGCGCCTCCTTGAGGGTCGCGGCGGCGTACGGCTCCTCCGCGGTCCCGGCCGCGGCCTTGGCGGCTGCCCAGTAGCGGATCGTTCCCGCAGGCATGGCGGCGCTCCTTTCGTTCCGTTCCTCCGGTGCCGGTTCGGGGGACACCGGCCCCCCATCATGGTTCACCGTTGCACCACCCAGTCGGCGATGCGGGTGAGCAAGGTCTCGTCGGCCGCGTTCTCCGCGTGCCCCATCCCGCGCTCCAGCCACAACTCGGCCGCGTCGCCCGCGGCGGCGGCGAGCATGCGGGGGTGGTCGAGCGGGAAGTACGGGTCCCGGTCGCCGTGCACGATCAGCAGGGGGGCGGGGGCGATCAGGGCGGCGGCCCCGACCGGGGAGAGCGGGACCGGGTCCCACGCCTCGCGGTGGATGCGCGTGCGGAAGCCGTAGCGCCCGACGAGCCGTCCGGCGGGCCGGGTCACCATCCAGTGCAGGCGGCGCATCGGAGCCGTACCCCGGTAGTACCAGCGCGCGGGGGCGCTCACGGACACCACCGCGTCCGCGTGTGCCCCTGTACGCGCCCCTGCGCGCCCCCTGCGCTCCGCAACGCCGCCGAGCGCGCCGCCATCGACGCCGGGCCCGCCGTCCGCCGCCGGGGAGGCGTACAGCGCCCCGTGCCGCAGCACCACCGAGCCGCCCATCGAGAAGCCGACGGTCACCACGCGCCGGTGGCCCAGCGCGCGCGCCCAGGCGACCGCCGCCGCCAGGTCCAGCACCTCGCGGTCGCCGACCGTGGAGAACCCGCCGGACCTGCCGTGACCCCGGAAGGAGAAGGTCACCACCGCCGCGTACCGGGAGAACGTGCGCACCGCCCGCCGCACCGCCGGGCGGTCCACCGAACCGGTGAATCCGTGCGCGACGACGATCGCGGTCTCCCCGTCGCCGTCCCCCGTACACGGGTCGTACACCGCCTCGATCCAGATCCCGTCATCCGCCCGCAACGCGGCCCGCAGCGGTACGCGCGTGACCGGACCGACAGCGGAATCCGGAATTCTCCCCTCGGACACAGAACTCATGTGGGTTATTCTCCTGTGAAGAGGATCCGGGCAGAGCAGCCCCCGGGTCCTTTTGTGCTTTCCGGACGTTGTTACGGCGACGTTTCGACAAGCTCAGCGGAACCGTACGAAGCAGAGCCGCATACTCCCCCGGACCCCGTCCGGGAGTGCCCCTCTCGCAGGGAACGAGGAGGACCGATCTTCATGGGCGAGCCGACCACGCACCATCAACGACCGACCGACCGGGCAGGTGGGCGGCGATGAGTTCCCTGTTGCTCCTGACGAATGCCCTCCAGCCGTCGACGGAGGTGCTTCCCGCCCTCGGCCTCCTGCTGCACAGCGTGCGCGTCGCACCCGCCGAGGGCCCCGCCCTCGTGGACACCCCGGGGGCCGACGTCATCCTCGTGGACGGGCGCCGCGACCTTCCCCAGGTCCGCTCGCTCTGCCAGCTGCTGCGGTCCACCGGGCCCGGCTGTCCGCTGATCCTCGTCGTCACGGAGGGCGGTCTCGCGGCCGTCACCGCCGACTGGGGCATCGACGACGTGCTGCTGGACACCGCGGGCCCCGCCGAGGTCGAGGCGCGGCTCCGGCTGGCGACCGGACGGCAGCAGATCACCGCGGACGACTCCCCGATGGAGATCCGCAACGGTGATCTCTCGGTGGACGAGGCGACGTACAGCGCGAAGCTCAAGGGCCGGGTCCTCGACCTCACCTTCAAGGAATTCGAACTGCTGAAATACCTGGCGCAGCACCCGGGCCGGGTCTTCACCCGCGCGCAGCTGCTCCAGGAGGTCTGGGGCTACGACTACTTCGGCGGTACGCGCACGGTGGACGTGCACGTACGGCGGCTGCGCGCCAAGCTCGGCCCCGAGCACGAGTCGCTGATCGGGACCGTGCGGAACGTGGGCTACCGCTTCGTCGCCCCCGAGAAGGTCGAGCGGGCGGCCGAGGAGGCCAAGGCGGCCAAGCACGGTGTCGCCCGTTCGGAGCAGTCACGCGTTGCCGAGGTCACGGAAGAAGCCCCGGTCCGGCCTGCCAAGAGGTAGTTCCATCCGCGTAGACTGCCGCGCGTGGCCAAGGTGACGCGGGACGATGTGGCGAGACTGGCGGGGACGTCGACCGCAGTGGTCAGTTACGTCATCAACAACGGACCCCGGCCGGTCGCCCCGGCCACGCGCGAGCGGGTGCTCGCCGCGATCAAGGAGCTGGGTTACCGGCCCGACCGGGTCGCCCAGGCCATGGCCTCGCGGCGGACCGATCTCATAGGGATGATCGTGCCGGACGCCCGGCAGCCGTTCTTCGCGGAGATGGCGCACGCGGTCGAACAGGCCGCCGCCGAGCGCGGGAAGATGGTCCTCGTCGGCAACTCCGACTACCGCGACGAGCGCGAGGTCCACTACCTGCGGGCCTTCCTCGGCATGCGGGTCTCCGGTCTCATCCTGGTCAGCCAGGGCCCCAGTGAGCGCGCCGCGGCCGAGATAGAGGCGTGGGACGCCCGGGTCGTGCTGCTGCACGAGCGGCCCGAGGCCATCGACGACGTCGCGGTCGTCACGGACGACGTCGGCGGCGCCCAGCTCGCCACCCGCCACCTCCTGGAACACGGCAACGCGTACGTGGCCTGCCTCGGCGGTACGGAGGAGACCCCGGCGGTCGGCGACCCGGTCGCCGACCACGTCGAGGGGTGGCGGCGCGCGATGCACGAGTCGGGCCGCTCGACGGAGGGCCGGCTCTTCCAGGCCCCGTACAACCGCTACGACGCCTATCAGGTGGCCCTGGAGCTGCTCTCGGGGCCGGACAGGCCGCCGGCCATCTTCTGCGCGACGGACGACCAGGCGATCGGCGTGCTGCGGGCCGCCCGCGAGCTGCGCATCGACGTCCCCGGCGAGCTGGCCGTCGCCGGGTTCGACGACGTCAAGGAAGCCGGTCTGACCGATCCGCCGCTCACCACGGTCTCCTCGGACCGCCCGGCGATGGCGCGGGCGGCGGTGGACCTGGTCCTCGACGACTCGCTGCGGGTGTCGGGGTCGCGGCGGGAGCGGCTGAAGCAGTTCCCCTCGGCGCTGGTGGTGCGCCGCTCGTGCGGCTGCGGCGAGCCCGCGGGGCTCCCGTAGGGCCTTTATATCGGGCATACGCGGTTCTGCCGGGCTTCTCAGGGCGTACTCACACTCCTCTCATCTTGGCCGGACACTCTCAAAGGCATGACAGAGAGCCAGCGCCCGAGCGGCGAGTACCCGATGTACCCCTCGTACGGCAACGGCGAAGCGGCCTACCCGCCGCCGCCGTCATACCAGCCGGCCCCCCCGGCCTCCCCTGCCCCGACGGGCCCGTTCGGCCCCGCCCCCGAGCCGCCCGCCGCCCGGCGCCGGGTCCGCAAGCCGGTCGCGCTCATCGCGGCGGTGGCCATCGCGGCGGCGGTCATCGGCGGCGGCACCGCGACGGTGATCGGCAGGCTCACCGACGCTCCCGCCGCCACGGCCGCCGGGAGCGGTGTCGTGCCGGGCACCACCGTCTCGCAGAGCGACAAGGGCACGGTGGCCGGTGTGGCCAAGGCCCTCTCGCCCACCATCGTGGAGATCGGCGCAACCTCGACGGCCGGCCAGTCCACCGGTTCGGGCGTGGTCATCACCTCGGACGGCGAGATCGCCACCAACAACCACGTGATCGCGGACGCCTCGCAGATCAAGGTCACCCTCAGCACCGGCAGGACGTACACCGCGGACGTCGTCGGCACCGACCCCGACAAGGACCTCGCGCTGATCAAGCTGCAGGGCGCGAGCGGCCTGAAGACGGCCACGCTCGGCGACTCCTCCCAGGTCGCCGTCGGCGACGAGGTCGTCGCGATCGGCTCCCCCGAGGGCCTGACCGGCACCGTCACCAGCGGCATCGTCTCCGCCCTCGACCGCGACGTCACGGTCGCCAAGGAGGGCGACAACGGCCAGAGCCAGGAGCAGCAGGGCGGCGGGCGCCAGTGGCCCTTCGAGTTCGGCGGACAGCAGTTCAACGGCGACACCGGCGAGTCCACCACCACGTACAAGGCCATCCAGACCGACGCCTCGCTCAACCCGGGCAACTCCGGCGGTGCGCTGATCAACATGAACGGCGAGATCATCGGCATCAACTCGGCGATGTACTCGGCGAGCTCCGCCGCCGGCCAGGGCAGCTCCGGCGCGGGCAGCGTGGGGCTCGGCTTCGCCATCCCGGTGAACACCCTGAAGGCCGACCTCGACACCCTGCGGGCCGGGAACGGCTCCTGACCGGACGGGGCTGAGAAACTGGGATCGCCGCGCGCTCCGGCCCGTACGACCGAGAAGAGGACACGACAGCGATGAGCCCCGCCGAAGACGATCCGCAGCGCATCCTGATCGTCGACGACGAGCCCGCCGTGCGCGAGGCCCTGCAACGCAGCCTGGCCTTCGAGGGATACGGCACCGAGGTCGCCGTCGACGGCCTCGACGCCCTCGCCAAGGCGGAGTCGTACGCCCCCGACCTCATCGTCCTCGACATCCAGATGCCCCGCATGGACGGCCTGACCGCCGCGCGCCGCATCCGCTCCACGGGCACCACCACGCCCATCCTGATGCTCACGGCCCGGGACACCGTCGGCGACCGCGTCACCGGACTCGACGCGGGCGCCGACGACTACCTGGTCAAACCGTTCGAGCTGGACGAGCTGTTCGCCCGCATCCGCGCCCTGCTCCGCCGCAGCTCGTACGCGACGGCCTCGGGCGGCCCCGTCCCCGACGACGACGTGCTGTCCTTCGCCGATCTGCGCATGGACCTGTCGACCCGGGAGGTCATGCGCGGCACCCGGCGGGTGGAGCTGACCCGTACCGAGTTCACCCTCCTGGAGATGTTCCTCGCGCACCCGCGCCAGGTGCTGACCCGCGAGCAGATCCTGAAGGCGGTGTGGGGCTTCGACTTCGAGCCGAGCTCCAACTCCCTGGACGTGTACGTGATGTACCTCCGCCGCAAGACCGAGGCCGGCGGCGAACCGCGTCTCGTGCACACCGTGCGCGGTGTGGGGTACGCGCTCCGCTCGGGCGGGGGCGACGGATGACGGGCCCGCTGCGGCGCTTCCGCGCACTGCCGCTCCGCTCCCGGCTGGCCCTGCTGGTCGCGACGGCGGTCGCGGTGGCGGTGGCGGCGGTGGCGGTGGCGTGCTGGTTCGTGACGCGGGAGCAGCTGGAGGAGCAGCAGGACGAGGCGCTGCGCGGTGCCACGGTCGACAAGGTCTATCTGAGCGACCTGTACCAGTACTGCCAGCGCACCACCGCCAAACTGCCGCCCACGCCCTACACCGGTCTCACCGTCCAGCTCATCGACAGCCAGGGGAACGTGTGCGTGGCCCCCGGCTCGCCCCGGCTCCCGGTGACACAGGACGACCTCGCGGTGATCGGCGGCGAGCCGGCCGGCCAGCTGCACACGGAGACCGACTCCACCGGGGCGAAGATGCGCGTCCTCACCTCCCCGGTGACGGCGACGGGCGTTCCGGGCGAGCCGGCCATCCCCCTCGGGCTCTCCGTCGCCCGCCCCCTCAGCGAGATCGACGACCCCCTGTCCACCCTCGCCTGGGTCCTCCTCCTCGTCGGCGGCATAGGCGTCATCGGCGCCGGAGCCGCCGGCCTCTGGGTCGCCCGCTCCGGCCTGCGCCCCGTGGACGAGCTCACCGAGGCCGTCGAGCACGTGGCCAGGACCGAGGACCTGACCGTCCGCATCCCCGTCGAGGGAGAGGACGAGATCGCGCGCCTGTCCCGGTCGTTCAACTCGATGACCGCGTCCCTGGCGACCTCCCGCGACCGGCAGGCCCAGCTCATCGCGGACGCGGGCCACGAGCTGCGTACCCCGCTCACCTCGCTGCGGACCAACATCGAGCTGCTGGCCCGCAGCGACGAGACCGGCCGGGCGATCCCGCCGGACGACCGCAGGGCCCTGATGTCCTCGGTCAAGGCGCAGATGACGGAGCTGGCCTCGCTCATCGGCGACCTCCAGGAACTGGCCCGCCCGGACGCCGCCCAGCCGGGCCCGCTCCAGGTGGTGGCCCTGCACGACATCACGCGCGCCGCCCTCCGCCGCGCCCGGCTGCGCGGTCCGGAGCTGACGATCACGGAGGAGCTGGCCCCCTGGTACGTTCGCGCCGAACCCTCGGCCCTGGAGCGGGCGATCGTCAACGTCCTGGACAACGCGGTGAAGTTCAGCCCGTCGCACGGAACGATCGACGTGGTGCTGCACCGGGGCCGCCTCACGGTCCGCGACCACGGCCCCGGCATCCCCGCCGACGAACTCCCGCACGTCTTCGAACGCTTCTGGCGCTCCCCGTCCGCCCGCCAGCTCCCGGGCTCGGGCCTCGGCCTGTCGATCGTGGCCCGTACGGTCCAGCAGTCGGGCGGCGACATCTCCCTCACCCACGCCCCGGGCGGCGGCACGGAGGCGGTGGTCAACCTCCCGGGGGCGCCGCAGCCACCGCCGGACACGCCCTGAGGCCCCCTGTTCAGCAGCCGCCGTACGAGGCCCGGCGCTCCCCTTCGCCGATCCGGACGTGTTCTCCCCGGCACCCCGTCGGCCGTCAGGCCGTGCGCCCGCCTTCTGCCCCCTCCTCGTAGCCGCGGGGCGCCGGGGCCGAAGGAGCAGTCGATCGTGTGGGAGCAGGCGCCCAGGCAGCCGTCGTTCCGTTCGGCTCAGGAAAGCTGTGCCGGCGACAGCTGCCACCGGCCGGAGTGGCCGGGCGGCAGTCCCATGTCGTGCCGGATCGCCGTGTAGTACTTCTCCCGAGCCATGCGCTGCTTGTCGAGCTGCGCCGACCATGTGTCAGCGGTGCAGACAGGAGCACGCAGAAGGCCGGCAACCTCCATCACGGTGAGCGCCCACCCGTGCGCAGCCTCCACGACGTCCGGAGAGCCGAGCATCAGCAGCCCCTCTCCGGCCACGGACCGGGAGTCCGCGGCGTCGACCAGCAGGGGAGCCGCCTCTGCGGCCGGCAGAGGGTGGGGATAACTGTCATGGCCGAGTTGCGCCGCGACGCGACGGTGAAGAGTGACGGTCCTCTTCAGCGTCAGCGCGTAGTCGGTGTAGGCCGCCAGCTGCTGCTCCCGCCGTCGGGCCGCGTGCTCCCGGCGGAACCTCGCCCGATCGCCCCGCATGACCACCACGTACGAGCCGAAGGCTCCGATCATCACCCCGAGGAGGGCGGGAAGTTGCTCCATGAAGTCTGACATCGCCGCATGGTAGTGCTCCACAGATCCGAAGCCGGCAGCCGTCTCGCCCCCTGCCCCCGCGTCCGCTCACCGGTTCGGCGAAGGGGGGAGGAAGTCGCCGTCACCGCCGGCCGACGGCGACTTCGGGTCCGGGACGAGGAGCGGGCGGCAGTGGCGGACGGGTCGTGCGTGCGCGGATGCGTACCGGCCGCGCACGGCAGCAGTCACCTCATGCATGAGAGGGCCCGCCACCGGGAAGGCGGCGGGCCCTCTGCGGGGAACGCGGGTTACCGGACGACCGTGATCCGGTCCGTCGCCGGCGGGGCCAGCGGGGACGAGGCCGTGGAGTGCGCGGCCAGGTAGGCGTTGAAGAGGTCCAGGTCGGAGGCGCCGACCAGCTTGTCGGTGCCCTGTCCGAGCGCCGCGAAGCCGTCGCCGCCGCCCGCCAGGAACTCGTTCATCGCGACGCGGTACGTCTTGGCCGGGTCGATCGCCTCACCGTTCAGCTTGATCGTGTCCGTGACGACGCGGTTCGCGCCGGACTTCGTCATGTCCAGCGTGTAGGTGAGGCCCTTCGAGACCTGGAGGATCTTCGGGCTGGCCTCGTTGGAGCCGCTGACCTGCTGCTGGAGAGCGCTGACGAACTGCGCGCCGGTCAGGTCGACGACGTTCATCATGTTGGTGAACGGCTGCACCGTGAACGATTCGCCGTACGTGACGACACCGTCGCCCTCACTGCCGGACGCCTTGTACACCAGGTCCGCGCGGATACCGCCCGGGTTCATGAAGGCGACGACCGCCCCGCCCTTGTCCGCCGGGGCCAGGCCCTCCAGCTGCGCGTCGGCGATCAGGTCGCCGAGCGGCTTCTCCAGGGCCGTGGAGCCGCGGCCGTTGATGTCCGCCGAGATGTAGCCCTGCGGCCGGTTCGAGATCGGCGCCGCGAGGGTGTTCCAGCGGGCGATCAGGTCCGTCATGTCCTTGGCGGGCGTCTGGTCCCGGCTGACGAGGTGGTTCGCGGAGACCGGGTTCGACGGGGTGGAGCCGTGGTGCTTGGAACCCTTCTTGCTGCTCCCCTTCACCGCCGTACGCACGATGTCGCCGGTGCGGCGGTCGTACGTGAGCGTCGTGTCCGTGTACAGCCGGCCGAACGAGGCGGCCGACGTGACCAGGCGCGGGTTGCCCGCCGGGTCCGGGATGGTGCAGACGTACGCCTGGTGGGTGTGGCCCGTGACCAGCGCGTCGACCTTCGGCGTGATGCCCTTGGCGATGTCCGTGATCGGCCCGGAGATGCCGTCACCGGCGCCGGGGCTGTCGCAGTCGTAGTTGTACGACGACGAGGCGGGCAGGCCGCCCTCGTGGATGAGCGCGACGATCGACTTCACGCCCTGGCGGTCCAGCTCCTTGGCGTACTTGTTGATCGTCTCGACCTCGTCGTGGAACTTCAGTCCCTTGACGCCGTTGGCCGTCACGATGTTCGGCGTGCCCTCCAGGGTCACCCCGATGAAGCCGATCTTGACGCCGTTCTTCTTCCACACCGTGTACGGCTCGAGGATCGGCTTCCCGGTCTTCTCGGCCGTCACATTCGCCGCGAGGTACGGGAAGTCGGCGCCCGGGAACTTCTTGCCCTTCTCGTAGCACCCCTCGACCGGGTGGCAGCCGCCGTTCTGGAGGCGCGCCAGCTCGGTCGCGCCCTCGTCGAACTCGTGGTTGCCTACGCTCGTCACGTCGAGGTCGATCTTGTTGAGCGCCTCGATGGTCGGCTCGTCGTGGAAGAGCCCCGACAGCAGCGGGCTCGCGCCGACCATGTCGCCGCCGGCCGCGGTGATCGAGTACGGGTGGCCCTCACGGGCGGTACGCAGCGAGGAGGCGAGGTACTCCACCCCGCCGGCCGGGATCGCCTTCGTCGTACCGTCGGCCTGCGTCTCGGTGACCGTACCGGCCGAGCCGGCCGGCGGTTCCAGGTTGCCGTGCAGGTCGTTGAAGGACAGCAGCTGCACGTCGACGGTCCGGGCCGGCGTGTGGTGCCCGTGGCCGCGCCCCTGGGCGCCGGCCGGCATGGCGGCGACGAGGGCGCCCACGGTGGCGAGACCGGCCGCGGCGGCGAGCACCCGCCGTGACGCCCGGTTCTTCTGCGGTGTCGCTGACATCGGTCCCCTTGTGAGTTCAGCGGGTGAAGTACGAGCCGCAGCCTAGAGTCAACGCGCGTAGCGCGACAGATGTACGGGGTTACGAAGTGGTTGCCGACCGGTCGGAACGCGGCCATTCACCCATATGCCGTACAAGGCTCGAAGACGTGTCAGAGGGTAGCGGAATGACGTACGGACACCAGGGGAAGTACGGCCACGAAGAGAAACACCGCCGCCAGCCACGCTGCCACACTGCTCGAGGAGTACAGGGCAACAGCCCACCAACTGTGGGATTCCAGACCGTCAGGGCTCTGCACACGGCCCAGGAGGACGTTGACGATCAGGAAGCCCAGGCACGCGCCCGCCGCCGCGGCCTCGTTCGCAACGCTGCGGACCAGGAGTGCCAGGGCAAGGAGAAGAACCGTGTTGCGAGCAACATCCATCCCGGCAGTCAGTCCAGCCACGTGGACCAGGACCGCCGTGAGGACGATCGCGCCCTGGTCGAGCCAGCGGACGGGTAGAACCGCCGTGCTTTCGGGTGCGTGCAGCTGCCGTTCCAGGCAGTACATAACAGACCCCACGACCAGAAGAGGTGTGAAGTAGGCGAGTTGGGAACTACCCAAGCCGCCCGCCAGAGTGGGGACGGGCACTTCGCTCGTCCCCACCGACCAGCACATGACTACCAACAGAGCCAGGGAGGACAGGACGACCCACCATCGACGAACCCTCACCGCGTATCGGATCACGAGACGCCCTTGACGCAGTGCTTCTGGCCCACCACTTCCCTGGTGAACCACTCGGCCTGCTTTTCGACAGGCAGACTGCGCACCTTTTCAAGCACAGCCCAGTCGGGCGGCAGCATCGCTGCCCGTACAGTCTGTTCGTCCACACCGGCGACCAGAGTGGCCCATGCTGCCGCGAGGGAGCCCTGCTGCCGGCAGTCACGTACGCCGGCGAGTTCGGCGGTACCCGACACAGCGGACTCCGCAAGGCGGATCACGTAATCGGTGGAGTCTCGTTCGCTGCCACGCAGTGGCAGCGACCAGGCCAAAGGCCACATACCTGGCTTGAGTGGCTTCTTCTCGGAAGTGACGCGCAACTCTCGCGGCGCTGCCACCCCTGCGGCCTCAAGCCGTTCGAGGGGGTGCACGGCATCCCGTCGCAACTGCGCGGCGTAAGGCTCGTACTCCGGCGGTACGCACACCGTTGGCGCACGTCCGACACACAACAGGCTGACGTCGCGTGGCTCCGTGGGATTGCTGTACCCCCATCCGATCACAGCAGCGCGGCCTGCGACGACTGTAGCAGTGAGCACGACAAGGGCGATGATCACCGCCGCACCGCGCGGGCGCATTCGCGCCAGCAGCCAGAAGGCAAGAGCCGAGCCTGCCACGACACTCCATGGCACGAGGTACACGGCTGGAGTGAGCACGTCGTTGACGGTCGACTCACCATCGATGAACCCTCCCAGGTGTCGTATCCAGGGAGCGGACATCGCGTGCGGCATGGTCAGCCAGGCCCAGCAGCCGACTGCGGCGAGGGGCGCCGCGACGCTCCTGGGCAGGAGCGCCCCCAACGACCAGCCGATGAGCAACCAACCGCAGGAAATGACGAGCAAGTGCGCCACCGCGAGCCACCCGATTCCGCTGGGCAGCGTGCCGGCCTCCCGCTCGGCCACGACAATCGCACCGCTGACCAGGACAATCAGCAGGAACACCACGGGGGCGGCGCCTCGCATGAACTGCCGAACCGCGCCACGTCGGCCCGTCCTCCCCAGGGCGCCCAGCAGACGGTGGCGCCCTGCCTCCCACGCACCGGCCGCCGCTACAGCCGTCGCTATGGCCACCACGCCTTGCGCGGCCAGTTCCCCAGCTTGAACGCCGTAGCCAGACGGGACGGTGTATGTGGCGCCGTCGATGTATACGCCTGCGAAGATCAGCGCGGGAAGCACAAGCCAGAGTGCGGAAGAGGCCCGGAGATTGGCCCAGGTGACCCTCATTCGGTCGCCTCCAGAAGCGACGCGTAGGCGCTCTCCAGACGTCGGCCGGGGGCGCAGTCCGGGGCGGCGTGGCGTGCGAATGCGTCGACAGTTCCCCTGAACCTCGTCTTCCCCGCTTCGAGGACCACGACCTCATCGAAGGACTCGTCGAGGTCGCCTATGTCATGGGTCGAGACGATCACATGCACGGTGCCGCGCAGGGAGACCAGCAGATCGAGGAAGCGGCGGCGCTGGCTCGGGTCGAGGCCGACGGTCGGCTCGTCAAGGAGCAGCAACTCAGCGTCGTGAACGAGTGCCTGCGCGATCGCGATGCGCTGCTGCTGGCCGCCGGACAGGGATGCGATCTTGCTTTGGCTCTTCTCGGTGAGACCGACACGTTCGATTGCCGCAGCCGCCGCGTGCCACGCCTCACGCTCTCGCATGCCCTTGAGCCATCCCACATAGGCCACGTGCTCTCTGCACGTCATCCCGGGAAGAAAACCGGGGCGCTGCGGTAGCCAGGACACTTTGCTTCGGTAGGCCCGCACGTCCTTGCGGATCGCCGGATCGAGCTCCTGATAGCGGACACGACCGGCCTCGGCCTTGACAGCCCCGGCGCCTAGCGCGAGGAGCGTGCTCTTGCCCGCACCGTTCGGGCCGAGGAGGACAGTGTGCCCCGGAGCGAAATCCAAGTCGAGCCTGTCCAGGACAGAACGTGACCTGCGGGCGTAACGAAAGCTGCAGGACTGATAGCGCAGAGGCATGAGGCACCTTGGGACCAGGAAAGGAAGAACCTCCCCCGCAGACGTCGCCACGCTTTGCGCGTGTGCCCCGGGGGAGGCGAGGAAGAACGCTTAGTAGATGGTCGTGATCGACGCGACCGAGACGTGCACACCCACGAGGGCGCCGTTGACATCGAAGTAGTAGGAGCCGGAACCGTGATCCTCCCACCACCCGGAAGATGTCCCGCCGCTGAAGCACTTCGAGAAGGCCTGAGTCGAGTAATACGCGTCCGGTGCGAGCTTCCTATTCCTGAAGAGGGTGACTGCCACCCTCTTGTTGGTGTAGTCATCCTTGCAACCGGAGAACTTGATGTTCGTCCTGCCGCCGTCGTCGTCCCAGCGACGGGACTCATAGCCTGGGGCAGCCCCCGTCAAGTGACCGGTCCAGCTGGATGCCTGGGCGGGAGCGGCGATGAAGCCCAGGACCGCGGTGGCACCCAATGCCACCGTACCTATGCGACGGGCGGATTCGCGCGAAGCAGCCAGACGTCCGGATCTCACGTGTGACCTCCATAGTTGGAACGTGCAGCCATGGCGAGCATTCGCACACATGATCCACACATGAAGGATGGGTGAACAACAGGATCGGCTTTTCCGGACAGATATTGGCCTGAACCTTCATTCGGCCCAGCGCTGCCCGACCCCGTCGTCCCGCCTACACGAGATGAACTTCCCGCCCGCCGTACGCTCGACGCATGATGACTGACGTACCCCTCCCCGCCCCCGGCCGCGAGATCCGGACGCTCGACACCCTCGGCCCCGAGCAGGCGGAGGCCGTGTCCCAGCTGCTCGCGGAGGCGGCCAGCTCCGATGGCAGGCAGGCCGTCTCGGAGCAGGGCCGTCTGCAGCTGCGGGGCGGACAGCGGGACGGCGTACGGCACTTCCTGCTGTCCACCGGGGGCGTGCTCGCCGGGTACGCGCAATTGGAGGACACCGACCCCGTGGAGGCGCCGGCCGCCGAGCTGGTCGTCCACCCCTCGCACCGGGGCCACGGCCACGGCCGCGCGCTCGGGGCCGCCCTGCTCGCCGCCACCGGGAAGCGGCTGCGGGTCTGGGCACACGGGGGGAAGGCCGCGGCGCGCCATCTCGCCCAGGTCCTCGGCCTCTCCCTGTTCCGGGAACTGCGCCAGCTGCGCCGCCCGTTGAGCCCGCTGAACCTGGCCGAGCCGGCCCTCCCCCCGGGCGTCACCGTGCGCACCTTCGTCCCGGGCGAGGACGACGCCGCCTGGCTCGCGGTGAACCGCGCGGCCTTCGCCCACCACCCCGAGCAGGGCTCTCTGACCCAGCGCGACCTGGACGACCGCAAGGCCGAGCCCTGGTTCGACCCGAAGGGCTTCTTCCTGGCCGAGCGCGAGGACGGCGCGGGCTCCACGGAGCTGATCGGCTTCCACTGGACGAAGGTGCACGCCGAGGAGCAGCTCGGCGAGGTGTACGTGGTCGGCATCCGGCCCGACGCGCAGGGCGGCGGCCTCGGCAAGGCGCTCACCGCGACCGGGCTGCGCCACCTGGCGGCGCAGGGCCTGCCGACCGCGATGCTCTACGTCGACGCGGACAACCTGGCGGCCCTCGCCGTCTACGAGCGCATGGGCTTCGTGACGCACGAGGTGGACCTGATGTACCGCACGGAGTCCTGACCCCCTCTCAACTCACCCGGGGGCGGCGCCGCTTGACGCCGCCCCCTTTATTACGGCACCCTTTCACTACTCAATTAGTGAAAGAGTGAAGATGGCAGAGTCCGCGGCAGTCGAGTTCCGCATCGATCGGCGCAGCGGCGTCGCCACCTACCTCCAGAT
The DNA here is from genome assembly GCF_052542855.1 of Streptomyces sp. SAS_281. NCBI lineage: Bacteria > Bacillati > Actinomycetota > Actinomycetes > Kitasatosporales > Streptomycetaceae > Streptomyces > Streptomyces sp. SAS_281. The sequence continues at coordinate 40,013 of NZ_JBMNDO010000010.1, read as the reverse complement.
CGTCCAGCAGGCCAAACAGGCTCTGCGTCTGGGCCTGTTGGAGCCGGGCGACCGGTTGCCGACCGCGAGGGAGGTGGTCGAGGCGACCGCGATCAACCCGAACACCGTGCTCAAGGCGTACCGCGAGCTGGAACGCGAGGGGCTGGTCGAGGCCCGGCGCGGCCTCGGCACCTTCGTCACCCGCTCACTCGGTGGCGCGGCGGCCGCCGACGACTCCCCGCTGCGCGCCGAACTCGCCGCCTGGGCGGGCAGGGCGCGGGCGGCCGGGCTCGAACGCGACGACGTGAGCGCACTCTTCACCGCCGTACTGGACAGCACATTCGAGGGAGACCAGGACCGATGACAGGCACCGCGCTGGAGTCCGAAGGGCTCGGCATGAGATACCGGGGCCGCGGAGGCGGTTGGGCGCTGCGGGACTGCACCTTCCGGCTGCCCGCCGGCGCCGTCTGCGCGCTCGTCGGGCCCAACGGCGCCGGCAAGTCGACCCTGCTCGCTCTGGCGGCGGGCTTCCTGCGGCGGCCGAGGGAACGCTCCGGGTGCTCGGCTCGTCACCCGGCGACATACGTACCCGGATGGCGTACGTGGCCCAGGACAAGCCGCTCTATCCGCAGTTGACGGTCTCCGAAACGCTGTGGGCGGGTGCGGAGCTGAACCCGGACGGCTGGGACCGGGACACGGCGGCACGCATCGCCGAACCGCTGCCGTCGCAGCTGAAGGTCCGCGACCTCTCGGGCGGCCAGCGCACCCGGCTCGCCCTCGCCCTCGCCCTGGGCAAGCGGGCCGAACTGCTGCTCCTCGACGAGCCGATGGCCGACCTGGACCCCCTCGCCCGCCACCAGCTGATGGGCGCCCTCATGGCCGAGGCCGCCGAGCACCGGACGACCATCGTGATGTCGTCGCACATCCTCAGCGAGCTGGAGGGCGTCTGCGACCATCTGCTCCTCGTCGACGGCGGCCGCGTCCGCCTCGGCGGCGAGACGGACGACCTGATCGCCGCCCACGCCGTACTCACGGGCCCGGTCCGCGACCTGGCCCCGCACACGGTGATCGAATCCCGCACCACGGGCCGCACCCTGACCGCCCTGGTCCGCCCGGAGGGCCCGGTCGACCCGGCCTGGGACAGAACCGCCCCCTCCCTGGAGGAACTGCTGCTCGCCCACCTCCGCTCCCCGGAGGCCCCTGCGCTGCTCACGCCGAGCGCGACGACCCGTCAGGCGGTGGCGGCATGAGTACGATCGCTCTGCGAGGTCCGGTCCGGCTCGTCGTACGTCAGCACCGCCTGGTCCTGTGGGTCAGCGGCGCCCTCGCCCTCGCCGGGATCGCCCTGGTGATCGGCGCCTGGTGGTTCACGTCCGCCTCGGCCGACGACTTCGCCGGCACCGGCTGCTCGGTGCGGCACACCGTCACCGGCTGCGGCATCCAGGTCCGCCACTTCCTCAGCATCGAGCTGCACTACGCCCGGCTCCTCGACTACGCCGGGCTGGTCATGACGGCCCTGCCCGCACTCATCGGCCTCTACGTCGCCGGGCCGCTGATCGGCCGGGAACTGGAGGACGGCACCTACCGGCTCTCCTGGACCCAGTCCGTGAGCCCCGCCCGCTGGCTGGCCGCCAAGCTCGCCGTGCCCGGCGCCCTCATCGTGGCCGGGGTCGCCGTACTCTCCGCCGTGTACGCGTGGGGCTGGTCCCGTACGCACGAAACGAACTACCCGGCGCAGTCGTCCGAGCCGCTGGTGTACGGGGCGATGGGCCCCGCCCCCGTCGCCGCCGCCCTGCTCTGCGTCGCCCTCGGCGCCCTCATCGCCCTGTTGGTCCGGCGCACCCTGCCGTCGATGGCCCTCACGGTCGCCGTCTCCCTCGCGCTGACCGTGGCCCGGGAAGCCGTCCGCCCCGGCGGACATTTCTGGCCCCTCCAGCTCACCGAAACCGCCCTCCTCCTCGCCCTCGCCGCAGCCGCCACCGCGCTCGCCTTCCGGGTGCTGCGCCGCTACCACGCCTGAGGCGTTTCCAAACCTGTCCGGGGCTCCGGCCCCGGACAGGGCCCCCGCACACGGCCACCCACCGCTTCCCGCACGTCATGTCGTCGTAACCACGCATTCAGACGGCCTTGCGACCCTCGCAGGATGCAGCCAGCTGTGCCGTCCCCCCGCAACGGGCGAAATACCGGCAGAACGCGCCCCGACCGCGCCGTCCACACGATCTCGTCCGCCTCCGACGCGCTTGCGGAGCGCTCCGGGCGGAACAATGGATCCATGAGCCAGCAGCCCAGCTCCGAGGTCCCGGTCCAGCCCGCCGCCCAGCCGTCCGTCGGCGCCCTCGCCGCCCACCGGCCGCACGCCGTCGCCCCCTCCGGAAGAGGCGCGGCCCTGTCCACCGCCGCCGACTTCGACCCCGACATCGACGCGGACGCCGACGCGTACGAGCCCGACGTCGACGGGGACGAGCTGCCCCAGGGACGCTTCCTGGACCGGGAACGCAGCTGGCTCGCGTTCAACGAACGCGTCCTCGAACTGGCCGAGGACCCGACCACGCCCCTTCTGGAGCGGGCCAACTTCCTCGCGATCTTCGCGTCGAACCTGGACGAGTTCTTCATGGTCCGGGTCGCCGGCCTGAAGCGCCGCATCGCGACCGGGGTCGCCACCCGGTCCGCGTCCGGGCTGCAGCCCCGCGAGGTGCTGGACCTGATCTGGACCCGCTCGCGCGAACTCATGGCCCGGCACGCCGCCTGCTACCAGCAGGACGTCGCCCCCGCCCTCTCCGACGAGGGCATCCAGCTGATCCGCTGGCCGGAGCTGACCGACAAGGAGCAGGCCCGCCTGTTCACCTTCTTCCGGCAGCGCGTCTTCCCCGTCCTCACCCCCCTCGCCGTGGACCCGGCCCACCCCTTCCCGTACATCTCCGGCCTCTCGCTGAACCTCGCCGTCGTCGTACGCAATCCGGTCAGCGGCCACCGCCACTTCGCCCGGGTCAAGGTGCCGCCGCTGCTGACCCGCTTCCTGGAGGCGTCGCCGGAGCGCTACGTCCCCATAGAGGACGTCATCGCGGCCCACCTGGAGGAGCTGTTCCCGGGGATGGAGGTGATGGCGCACCACATGTTCCGGGTCACCAGGAACGAGGACCTGGAGGTCGAGGAGGACGACACCGAGAACCTGCTCAAGGCCCTGGAGAAGGAGCTCATGCGGCGCCGCTTCGGCCCGCCGGTCCGCCTGGAGGTCGAGGAGTCCATCGACCCGTACGTGCTGGACCTGCTGGTCCGCGAGCTGAAGGTGTCCGACGCCGAGGTCTACCCGCTGCCCGGCCCCCTCGACCTCACCGGCCTCTTCGGCATAGCGTCGCTGGACCGCCCCGAGCTGAAGTACCCCAAGTTCATCGCGGGCACCCACCGCGACCTCGCCGAGGTGGAGTCCGCGTCCGCGCCGGACATCTTCGCCGCCGTACGCGAGCGGGACGTGCTGCTGCACCACCCGTACGACTCCTTCTCCACCTCGGTCCAGGCGTTCCTGGAGCAGGCGGCCGGCGACCCGGACGTCCTCGCGATCAAGCAGACGCTCTACCGGACCTCGGGCGACTCACCGATAGTGGACGCCCTCATCGACGCCGCGGAATCGGGCAAGCAGGTCCTCGTCCTGGTCGAGATCAAGGCCCGCTTCGACGAGCAGGCCAACATCAAGTGGGCGCGCAAGCTGGAAGAGGCGGGCTGCCACGTCGTCTACGGGCTCGTCGGCCTGAAGACCCACTGCAAGCTCTCCCTCGTCGTCCGCCAGGAGGGCGACACCCTGCGCCGCTACTCGCACGTCGGCACCGGCAACTACCACCCCAAGACGGCCCGGCTCTACGAGGACCTGGGGCTCCTCACCGCGGACCCGCAGGTCGGCGCCGACCTCTCCGATCTCTTCAACCGGCTCTCCGGCTACTCCCGCCGCGAGACCTACCGCCGCCTCCTCGTCGCCCCCAAGTCGCTGCGCGACGGCCTGGTCGCCCGCATCACCAAGGAAGTCACGCACCACCGGGCCGGCCGCCCCGCCTACGTACGGATCAAGGTCAACTCGATGGTCGACGAGGCGATCATCGACGCCTGCTACCGGGCCGCCCAGGCCGGCGTCCCCGTCGACATCTGGGTCCGCGGCATCTGCGCGATCCGCCCCGGCGTCACCGGCCTCTCCGAGAACATCCGGGTCCGCTCGGTCCTCGGCCGCTTCCTCGAACACTCCCGGGTCTTCGCCTTCGGCAACGGCGGCGAACCCGAAGTCTGGTTCGGCAGCGCCGACATGATGCACCGCAACCTCGACCGCCGCATCGAGGCCCTGGTCCGGGTCACCGACCCCGCCCACCGCGCCGCGCTCAGCCGCCTCCTGGAGACCGGCATGGCCGACACCACCTCCTCCTGGCACCTGGGCCCCGACGGCAACTGGACCCGGCACTCCGTGGACGCGGACGGCAAACCCCTGCGGCACGTACAGGAAATGCTCATTGACGCCCGGAGGCGCCGGCGTGCGACGCCCTGACCAGCACACCCAGGCCGCGGCCCCGGCCCACGCGCCCGGCATCACCGGCGTGAGCGCGGGGTCGGTCATCGGCCCCTACCTGCGCACCCAGGCCGCGGACTTCCTGCGCAGCCTGCGCCTGCACCGCGAGAACACCGCCCCCACGGACGCCGGATCGCGCGCCGCGGAACAGGCCGCCACCGCGCTGCGCCGCTCCTCCCGCCGGATCGGCGCCGCCCTGCGCACCTTCCGCACCACGCTCGACCCGCTCTGGGCGGAGCAGCTGCGCACCGAACTGTCCTGGCTCTCCGGCACCCTCGCCCGCGAACACGCGTACGCGGACCGGCTGACCCGGCTCCTCGACGCGCTGCACGGCCTGTCCGGCGCCCCCGCCCTCCCGGCCGCCCGCACACCCGGCAGGTCCGCGGACCAGGGCCGCCCCGTCCTCGGCGTCGGCGCCGCCCGGGCCGGCGCGCTCCTCGAACGCCAGCTCACCCTCGCCCGGACCCGCGCCCACTCCACCGCCCTCCAGGCCCTCGGCTCCTCCCGTTTCCACGCGGTGGCCGACGCGGTCGCGCTGCTCGCCTCCGAGGTCCCGCTCTCCCCCGCCGCGGTCGGCCCCGCCGGCGAACTCCTCGCCGAACCCGCGGACCGGGCCGAGCAGCGGCTGCTCGGGGCGGTCGCCGCGCTGCCCTCCGACGAGTCGGCGGAGCCGTACAACGAGGCGCACGACGCGCCCTGGCACCAGACCCGCCTGCTGCTCCGGCTGCACCGCTACGCCCACGAGGTCGTGCACGGCGCCTCCGACCCGGTCCTTACCGCCCCGGGCCACGCCCTCGACCTGCACCGGGACGCGGCGGAGGCGGCAGGCGCGGCGGCCACGGCCGCCCGCACGCCCAGGATCGCCCCGGCGACCGCGTACGCCCTGGGCGTGCTCCACGCCGACCAGCGCCACGGGGTGGAGGCCGCGCGCGCGGCCTTCCGCGCGAGCTGGCCCTACGCGACGACGGGGGCGGCACGGTCGTGAGCGGCACGGTGCGGGCGGCGGGCTGCGTCCTGTGGCGCCGGCCGCCCGCGCCCGCCGGGGACGTGGAGCTGTGCCTCGTGCACCGGCCGCGTTACGACGACTGGTCGTTCCCCAAGGGCAAGCTGAAGCGCGGCGAGTCCCTGCGGGAGGCCGCGGTCCGCGAGGTCCTGGAGGAGACGGGCCACCACTGCGTTCCGGGGGCCGTGCTGCCCATGGCCCGGTACGTCGCGAAGGGCCGCCCGAAGGAGGTCGCGTACTGGTCCGCCGAGGCCACCAGGGGCTCCTTCACCCCGAACGACGAGGTCGACGCGGTGGTGTGGCTCCCGCCGGCAGCCGCCCGCGAGCGCCTGACCCAGCCGCGCGACCGCGAGGTGCTGGAAGCGGCGCTGAAGACGCTGCCGGAGGCGTAGGAGCCGGAACCGGGCCGCCCGCCACGGTTCACTCTCCGTTCACCCACCCCCGTCAACCACGTCACCTGTTCTGCCTAATTTCAGACCTACCGGGTGCAGCGGTCAGCCACTGCACCGCCTGCGTCGCACGCCGCCCGCAACAGCAGCCGCGGCGGTCTCTGGAAGGAACACCCGAAAGTGAAGCTTCAGCGCAAGAACCGGCTTCGTGCCACCGCGCTCGGTGCCCTCGCCGTCTCCGGCGCCCTGGTCCTCACGGCGTGCGGTTCGGACGACAACAGTGGCGAGACCTCCGCCACCGGCGGGGCCAAGACGAAGGCCGCGTCCAACGTCAAGTGCGACGGTGCCAAGGGCCAGCTGCGCGCCTCCGGCTCCAGCGCGCAGAAGAACGCCATGGACCTCTGGGTCAAGGAGTACATGGCCGCCTGCTCCGGCGTGGAGATCAACTACAACTCCTCCTCGTCCGGCGAGGGCATCGTCGCCTTCAACCAGGGCACCGTCGGCTTCGCCGGCTCCGACTCGGCGCTGAAGCCCGAGGAGGTCGCCGAGTCCAAGAAGATCTGCAAGACCGGCCAGGGCATCAACCTCCCGATGGTCGGCGGCCCGATCGCGGTCGGCTTCCACCTGGAAGGCGTCGACAGCCTGACCCTGGACGCCCCGACCCTCGCCAAGATCTTCGACACGAAGATCAAGAAGTGGAACGACGAGGCGATCGCCAAGCTCAACCCCGACGCCAAGCTGCCGGACAAGGCGATCCAGCCCTTCCACCGCTCCGAGGACTCCGGCACCACGCAGAACCTCGGCAAGTACCTGGGCGCCGCGGCGCCGAAGGACTGGAAGTACGAGGCCGAGAAGAAGTGGCCCGCCCCCGGCGGCCAGGCCGCGTCCGGCTCCTCCGGCGTCGCCTCCACGGTCAAGCAGGTCGACGGCTCCATCGGCTACTTCGAGCTGTCCTACGCGACCTCGCAGCAGATCTCCACGGTCGACATCGACACCGGCGGCTCCGCCCCGGTCAAGGCGTCCTCCGAGAACGCCTCCAAGGCCATCGCCGCCGCCAAGATCAAGGGCACCGGCAAGGACCTGGCGCTCGACCTCGACTACACCACGAAGGCCGACGGCGCCTACCCGCTGGTCCTCGTCACCTACGAGGTCGTCTGCGACACCGGCAACAAGGCCGACACCCTCGGCACCGTCAAGTCCTTCCTGACCTACACCGCCTCCGCGGACGGCCAGAAGCTCCTCACCGAGGCGGGCTACGCCCCGATCCCCGAGGAGATCAACGCCAAGGTCCGCGAGACCGTCGCCGACCTCTCGTAACCAGCCGTACGACACCCAGCACATCCGGCGGCCGGTCCGGGACACCCCTCCGGACCGGCCGCCCCAGCCCCTCCGGTGCACCGCCGCCAGGGGAGCCCCGGCTCCCCCACACAGACCGGAAAGACCATGGCTTCCACCACACAACAGATACAGACCCCACCGGGCAGGCGATCCGGCCCCCGGTCCACGGGCCGCACCGGCGACCGGGTCTTCCTCGGCCTCTCGCGCGGCTCCGGCATCCTGCTCCTGGTGATCATGGCGTCGATCGCCGTGTTCCTGAGCTACCGCGCCGCCGTCGCCATCTCGAAGGACGAGGGCAACTTCCTCACCACCTTCGACTGGAACCCGGCCGGTGACCCGCCCGTCTTCGGCATCGCCGTCCTGCTCTTCGGGACCGTCGTCAGCTCCGTCATCGCGATGGCCATCGCGGTCCCCGTCGCCGTCGGCATCGCCCTGTTCATCTCGCACTACGCCCCGCGCAGGCTGGCCGGCGCGATCGCGTACGTCATCGACCTGCTCGCCGCCGTCCCCAGCATCGTCTACGGCATCTGGGGCGCCCTCGTCCTCGTGCCGTACCTGGAGGGGCTCAACCTCTGGCTCGACCAGTTCTTCGGCTGGACGTACGTCTTCGAGAAGACCGAGATCGGCGTCGCCCGCTCCCTCTTCACCGTCGGCATCCTCCTCGCGATCATGATCCTGCCGATCGTGACCAGCGTCAGCCGCGAGGTCTTCCTCCAGGTCCCACGGATGAATGAGGAAGCCGCGCTCGCCCTGGGCGCCACGCGCTGGGAGGTCATCCGCCTCTCGGTCCTGCCGTTCGGCCGCTCCGGCGTCATCTCCGCTTCGATGCTGGGCCTCGGCCGCGCGCTCGGCGAGACGATGGCCGTCGCCACGGTCCTGTCGCCGAACTTCCTGATCTCGCTGCACGTGCTCAACCCGGGCGGCGGGACGTTCGCCCAGAACATCGCGGCGAAGTTCGGCGAGGCCGACGCGTTCGGGCGGGACGCCCTGATCGCCTCCGGCCTGGTCCTCTTCGTCCTCACCCTGCTGGTCAACGGCGCGGCCCGGCTCATCATCGCCCGCCGCAAGGAGTACTCGGGGGCCAACGCATGAGCCACGCCACCACCACCCCCGGCGTCCAGGAACTCCCGACGCCCGCCCCGGCCGCCCCGAGGAGCAGCCTCAGCAGCCGGTCCCTGCCGCGCCTCGCCCCGCTCGGCTTCGCCGTCGTCGCCGTCGCCCTCGGGGTCGGCATCGGCCTCGCCGCCGGCTGGCAGAGCCGTGTGCAGTGGGGCCTGGTCTCCGCTCTGCTCTTCCTGGCCATCTCGTACGTCACCACCAGCGTGGTCGAGAACCAGCGCCAGGCCCGGGACCGCCTTGCCACCAGCCTGGTCTGGGTGTGCTTCCTGCTCGCCGTCGTCCCGCTGGCCTCGCTGCTCTGGACGACCGTCAGCCGCGGCTCCGAACGCCTGGACGGCTACTTCCTGACCCACTCGATGGCCGGTGTCCTCGGGGCCGAGGCCAGCGGCGGCGTCTACCACGCGCTGATCGGCACCCTGGAGCAGGTCGGCATCGCCACCGTGATCTCCGCCCCGCTCGGCCTGCTCACCGCCGTCTACCTGGTGGAGTACGGCAAGGGCGCGCTGGCCAGGGCCGTCACCTTCTTCGTGGACGTCATGACCGGCATCCCGTCGATCGTGGCCGGTCTCTTCATCCTCTCGATCATGCTCATCGCGGGCCTGGAACCGTCCGGCCTGATGGGCGCGCTCGCCCTGACGATCCTGATGATGCCGGTCGTCGTCCGCTCCACCGAGGAGATGCTCAAGCTCGTCCCGAACGAGCTCCGCGAGGCGTCCCTCGCCCTCGGCATCCCGAAGTGGCGCACGATCCTGAAGGTGGTCCTGCCGACCGCGATCGGCGGCATCGCGACCGGCGTCATGCTCGCCGTCGCCCGCATCGCCGGCGAGACCGCCCCGATCATCCTGCTGGTCTTCGGCAGTCAGCTGATCAACACCAACCCCTTCGAAGGCGCCCAGTCGTCACTGCCCTTCTACATCTACGAGCAGTACAAGATCGGTGAGGCCGCGTCCTACGACCGCGCCTGGGCAGCGGCCCTGGTCCTGATCGCCTTCGTCATGATCCTCAACCTGGTGGCCCGCGGCATCGCCCGCTGGAAGGCCCCCAAGACCGGCCGCTAGGCCCGGCGGAAAGCAGCAGTGATTCAGATGGCCAAGCGCATCGACGTCAGCGGACTGTCGGCCTACTACGGCAGTCACAAGGCGATAGACGACATCTCCATGACCATCGAGCCCCGCTCGGTGACCGCCTTCATCGGCCCCTCCGGCTGCGGCAAGTCCACCTTCCTGCGCACCCTGAACCGTATGCACGAGGTCACCCCCGGCGGCCGCGTCGAGGGCAAGGTGCTCCTGGACGACGAGAACCTGTACGGGACGAACGTCGACCCGGTGACCGTACGCCGTACGGTCGGCATGGTCTTCCAGCGCCCGAACCCCTTCCCCACCATGTCGATCTTCGACAACGTGGCGGCCGGCCTGCGCCTCAACGGCTCGTACCGCAAGAACGCCCTCAACGACATCGTCGAGAAGTCCCTGCGCGGCGCGAACCTGTGGAACGAGGTCAAGGACCGGCTGAACAAGCCCGGCTCCGGCCTCTCCGGCGGTCAGCAGCAGCGCCTGTGCATCGCCCGCGCGATCGCCGTCGAGCCGGACGTGCTGCTGATGGACGAGCCGTGCTCCGCCCTCGACCCGATCTCCACCCTCGCCATCGAGGACCTGGTGGGCGAGCTCAAGGAGCGGTTCACGATCGTCATCGTCACGCACAACATGCAGCAGGCGGCCCGCGTCTCGGACCGCACCGCGTTCTTCAACCTGGCGGCGGTCGGCAAGCCCGGCAAGCTCATCGAGATCGACGAGACGGAACGCATCTTCTCCAACCCGTCGGTCCAGGCCACCGAGGACTACATCTCCGGCCGCTTCGGCTGATCCGCCCGGCCCTCCCGTACGGCCTTGGGGTGCTGCATGGCGGTGCCACCACAAGGCGAAAGGGGTCCGCCCCGCACCCCCGAGGGAGTGCGGGGCGGACCCACGTACAGCAGCCGGCGTCAGCCGAACATCAGGTAGACGACCCCGTAACTCGCGGCGGCGACCAGCGCCGCGGCCGGCATCGTGATGAACCATCCCAGGATGATGTTCTTCGCGACACCCCACCGCACCGCGTTCACCCTCTTCGTGGCGCCCACGCCCATGATCGCCGAGGTGATCACGTGTGTGGTCGAGATCGGCGCGTGGAAGAGGAACGCCGAACCGAACATGATCGACGCACCCGTCGTCTCGGCGGCGAAGCCCTGCGGCGGGTCCAGCTCGATGATCTTCCGGCCGAGCGTACGCATGATGCGCCAGCCGCCCGCGTACGTACCGAGCGACAGCATCAGCGCGCAGACCAGCTTCACCCAGACCGGAATCGGGTCGCTCGGGGACTCGACGTCCGCGATGACCAGGGCCATCACCACGATGCCCATCGTCTTCTGCGCGTCCTGGAGACCGTGCCCGAGCGCCATGCCCGCGGCCGAGACCGTCTGCGCGATGCGGAAACCGCGCTTGGCCTTGTGCGGGTTGGTCTTCCGGAACATCCACATGATGGCGACCATCACCAGATAACCGACCACCAGGCCGATCACCGGCGACAGGAACATCGGGATGACGATCTTGTCGAGCACCCCGTCCCAGTGCACCATCGTCCCGCCGGCCAGCGCCGCGCCGACCATTCCGCCGAAGAGCGCGTGCGAGGACGACGAGGGCAGGCCGAAGTACCAGGTGACCAGGTTCCAGATGACGGCACCGACGAGCGCGGCGAAGAGGATGCCCATCCCCTTGTTGCCCTCGGGTGTCGCGATCAGGCCCTCACTGACGGTCTTGGCGACCCCGCTGCCGAGGAACGCGCCCGCGAGGTTCATCACGGCCGCCATCGCCAGCGCCGCACGCGGCGTCAGCGCCCGGGTCGAGACCGACGTGGCGATCGCGTTCGCCGAGTCGTGGAAGCCGTTGGTGTAGGTGAAGCCGAGCGCGACGCCGATGGTCACGATCAGTACGAAGGTGTCCACGTGGTTCAGGACTCCTTGACCGCGATGGTCTCCACCGTGTTCGCGACGTGCTCGAACGCGTCGGCAGCCTCTTCCAGCACATCCACGATCTGCTTCAGCTTCAGCACCTCTATGGCGTCGTACTTGCCGTTGAAGAGGTGGGCGAGCAGCTTGCGGTGGATCTGGTCGGCCTGGTTCTCCAGACGGTTGACCTCGATCCAGTACTCGGTGAGGTTGTCCATGGTGCGCAGACCCGGCATGGCCTCGGCGGTCAGTTCGGCCGCCCTCGCCAGCACCTCGACCTGCTGCTCCACGCCCTTGGGAAGCTGGTCGATCTGGTACAGCACGACCAGGTCGACGGCCTCCTCCATGAAGTCCATGATGTCGTCAAGCGACGACGCGAGGTTGTAAATGTCCTCACGGTCGAACGGCGTAATGAAGGAGGAGTTCAGCTGGTGGAAGATCGCGTGGGTGGCATCGTCCCCCGCGTGCTCCGCTGCCCGCATGCGCTCCGCGATCTCGGCCCGGGAGGACGAATCCGCCCCGAGCAGTTCCATCAGGAGTTTCGAGCCCGTGACGATGTTGTCCGCGGATGCGGAGAACATGTCGTAGAAGCTCGTCTCCCTGGGGGTCAGACGAAAGCGCACGTGGGGTCCTCGGGGTGCTTTGGATTCGGTCAGGCTGATGCTAGGCGCATCATCCGGCCACGGCTAACCGGCATTCTTCAGTGTCGCGCATCAGGCACAGTGATCAGCACGGGCCCCAGGTCACGTTTCAGCTGAATTCGTTAGGATATACCCACCAGGGGTATATAAACGGCAGGGTAAAGGGAAAGCGGGAGGCAGCAATGACGACCACCGAGGCCACCGGGACCGGGCCCTCCCCGGACGCGGCACCCGTCGCGGCCCCCGTGGAAGCGATCGTCACCGACCACGACCGCGGCATTCACGGCTACCACCACCAGAAGGCCGAACACCTCAAGCGCCTGCGCCGCATCGAGGGCCAGATCCGCGGCCTCCAGCGCATGGTCGACGAGGACGTCTACTGCATCGACATACTCACCCAGGTCTCGGCGTCCACCAAGGCCCTCCAGTCCTTCGCGCTCCAGCTCCTGGAGGAGCACCTGCGCCACTGCGTCGCCGACGCGGCCCTCAAGGGCGGCGACGAGGTCGACGCGAAGGTCGAGGAGGCCACCAAGGCCATCGCCCGCCTGCTGCGCACCTGACCCGTCAACCCCGGTGGTCGCCCTGCCGGGGAACGGTGGTGCGGTCGGCGACGGTGGTGCAGTCGGTGACGGTGGCGCGGTCGGTGACGGTGGTGCAGTCGGTGACGGTGGTGCAGTCGGCGACGGTCGTGCAGTCGGTGCTCACCTTCACGTCGAGAACCTCGTCGATACGGTCCGCGCTGAGCCGTTCCCCGTTCGCCGCGGAGGCAGCGATCATCAATTCCCCGCACAGCTCGATCTCGGCGAGCGCCACATGGTCCGATACGGTCGGGGCGCTGAGCGTCACCACGTCACTCACCTCTCACTGCCGTTACCGGCTTCCCAGGGTAGAGATCCCGACACGCACCGCGCATGGCACGGACGGACCATTTCGCCCCCACCCACGCGGGGCCCGTGCGACTCATCTCATGCCCGCCCCTGCTCGACCTCGCCGGTGTAGATGTCCCGGTCGTGCGGCAGCCGTACGGTGACGGGCACGCCGAACCCGTACAGGAGCGTCGTGGAGACGACCTCCGCCGCCCGGTCCCCGTTGGAGAAGCTGAACCGGTGGCGCACCTTGCGCAGCCTCCCCTCCACGTCCAGATACGCGTCGAACCGCACGGCCCGCGTGCGGAACCCTTTCGCCGCCGCCACCAGGGCCGCCCGCGCCCCCGGCGCCGCCAGCCGCGCCGCCCGGCCGATGTCCGCCGTGCCCCGGTAGTGCCGCACGGTCACCCCGGCCACATCCGTCTCGCCGACGTACGTCACCGCCCCCGTGCCCCGCAGCAGCTCGGCCGCGGCCAGCGGATCGGTCACCCCGCCGGTGACCAGGTTGCCGTCCTCCAGCGCCGTCGTGTCGATGCGCACCCACTTGCCGGCGGGCACCCCCGCGCCCCGGTTCATCATGTACAGCGCGCCCGGCGCCAGCAGCTCCGTGATCGGCCGGTGCTCCTCCTCGCCCGCCGCGTCGGGCGGCAGCACCACCTTCAGCCGGCCCGAACCGGCCCGGAAGTCGTACGCCCCCGAGCCCCTGATCGTGACCCGGGTGCCCCCGGCGGCCGTCTCCATCGACGTACTCACCTCGGCGCTCGCGACGCCGTCCCCGGCGAGCACCGCCGCCGCCCGCCGCACCACCTCGGCGCCGCCGTCCCGGGCGTCCGCCGCCGCCGCGGCACGGTCGGCGCCGCCACCACCGGCACACCCGGCGGCCGCCGCCGTCACGCCCACCGCGACGAGGGCGCGCACGACGCGCACCCCGCCTCCGGACCTGTGCTGCTGCACCACCATCGCCTGCCCATCCCCAACGCCGAACCGCTTGCCCGAGGTCGTGTCCGCCTCGCATAACGACGGCCCGTGCCCCCTGTAACGTCCACGCCCCCGATTGGCGCCGTCCCCGCGGTCCGAGCGCCCCCTCACGGTTGACGGACCCCTCCCGGCCGGGGCACCCCTCCCAGTACCTTGTTCGCGTGTACGACCAACACGCCGCCGAGGTCCCGCCGGCCCGCCCCGCCCACGAACCCACCACCGTCGAACGCGGGTCGTTCTGCACCGCCCGCTGCGCCTGCGGCTGGTACGGGCCCGCCCGCCGTTCCCGCGACCGGGCCCGCGCGGACGCCGAGGAACACCGCACCACGGCCTGATCCCAAGGGAAGGCCCTCCCCCCTCTCCCCCACACCGGAGGTCCGATGACCCTGCCGAACCGGCGCACGCTCCTCGCGGCGGGCGCCGCCGTCCTCACCGGCACCACCGCCACCGCGTGCGAGGGCACCGGCACGACGGACCCGGCCCCCGGCGACACCACGCCCCCCACCGGGCCCGCGTCGTCCCCGGCCCCCTCGGCGTCCAAACCCTCGAAGCCCTCCGGACCGGCGGACTGGTCAGCGCTGGCCAAGAGCCTCGACGGGCCGCTGATCCGCCCCGGCGACACCGCTTACCCGACCGCCCGTCAGCTCTACAACACCCGCTTCGACGGCCAGAAACCGGCCGGCATCGCCTACGTGCGGCACGAGGACGACGTCCGCGAGTGCCTGGCCTTCGCCCGCCGCGCCTCCGTACCGGTCGCGATCCGCAGCGGCGGCCACTCCTACGCCGGCTGGTCGAGCGGCAACGGCCGTCTGGTGATTGACGTGGCGTCACTCGACCACGTCGGGGCGGACGGCACCATCGGCGCCGGCGCCAAGCTCCTCGGCGTCTACGAGGGCCTGGCCGCGCACGGCGTGACGATCCCCGGCGGCTCGTGCCCCACCGTCGGCATCTCCGGCCTCACCCTCGGCGGCGGCCACGGCGTCGCCGCCCGCGCCTACGGCCTGACCTGTGACAGCCTCACGGCCGCCACCCTCGTCACGGCCGACGGCAGGACGCTGACCGTCGACGCGAAACACGACCCCGACCTCTTCTGGGCGCTGCGCGGCGCGGGCAACGGCAACTTCGGCGTCGTCACGAGCCTCCGCTTCCGTACGCACCCTGCCCCTCGGACGGTCACCGCGTACATGTCCTGGCCCTGGTCGCGCGCCCGGGACGTCGTCACCGCCTGGCAGGAGTGGGGCCCGGACCAGCCCGACGAGATCTGGTCGGCCGCGCACCTCGACGCCGGGCCGGGCGGCACCGACCCGACGGTCTCCGTCTCGGCGTTCAGCCTCGGCACGTACGGGGACCTGCAGAACGCCGTCGACCGCCTCGCGGACCGCATCGGCGCCTCCGCCACCTCGGTCTCGCTGCGCCGCCGCGCCTACCGGGACGCCATGCTGGTGTACGCGGGCTGCTCGGGCCTCACGGACGCGCAGTGCCACCTCCCCGGGACCACGCCGGGCCGCTCCCCGCAGGGCGCCCTCCAGCGCGAGACGTACGCCGCCGCCTCCGACTTCTACGACCGCTCACTGCCCCCGGCGGCCGTTTCGGCCCTGCTGGACGCGGTCCAGGCGTTCACCCGCCTCGCCCCGGGGCAGGGCGGCGCGGGCTCGGTCGCGCTGACCGCACTGGGCGGGGCGGTGAACCGGGTGGCCCCGAGCGCGACGGCGTTCGTCCACCGCCGCTCCCGGATGCTCGCCCAGTACATCGGGGCCTGGCGCCCCGGGGCCCCTGGAACCGCCCAGCAGAACTGGCTGAAAGACACCCATGCGGCGATGCGCCCGTACGCGTCCGGGGCGGCGTACCAGAACTACACGGACCCGTCCCTGACCAACTGGCGCACCGCGTACTACGGCTCGTCGACGACGCGCCTGGCCCAGGTGAAGAAGCGGTACGACCCTGAGGGGCTTTTCACGTACGCGCAGGGGGTGTGAGGGGGCTCGGGCTCCGCATTCATGTGTGCCCCGGATGCACGTGTGCGCCGGATGCACGTGTGCCCCGGTCCGCCCAACGGGCTCCGGGGCACATGGAGAGGTGTGCGGGGCTCAGGCCGCGAGGCCCTTCTCCCCGTCGGAGCCCGCGCCGCGCGAACCGGGGCGCGGCTCGGGGATGCCGAGCGCGTCGTCCCGGCCGGAGTCCGCCGTCCGGGGCCGGCGCGAGCGCACGAGGAAGCCGAGCCGGGCGGACCGGGAGACGGCCGCCACAAGAGGCGTCAGCATCATCATGGCCAGGGGCGCGAGGAGCAGCGCGACGGCCGTACCGAGGGCGAAACCGCCGACGACGTCGGTCGGGTAGTGGACGCCCATGTAGACCCGGCAGAACCCCTCCAGCAGGGCGAGCCCGATGGCGGCCAACCCGAACTTCCGGTGGGCGACGAAGAGTCCGACACCGAGGGCCATCGCCATCGTGGCGTGGTCGCTGACGAACGAGAAGTCGTTCTTCCCGTCGACCAGGACGTCGAGCCCGGAGTGGTCCTTGAACGGCCGGGGCCGTTCCACGAAGCCACGGATCGGAATGTTGATGAGCAGGGCGATACCGGCCGCGAGCGGAGCCCAGACGATCCCGGCCACCGCCGAAACGGAGTCCTCGGCCGTGCCGCGCCGGCGGACACTCCACCAGCACCACAGGACCACGAGGACCATGCCGAACATGATCCCGTACTCTCCGACGAACTCCATGACCCGGTCGAACCAGGTGGGAGCGGACTTGGCGAGCCCGTTGATGTCGTAGAGCAGGCTGACGTCGGGGTTCGACCCATCCAGTGCGAGTCCAGCCATCTGCTGCGGCCCCTTGCCTTGTCTGCTGCTGCGGCGCACGTCCCTGTGCGCCGCGATTCACGAACCCCCGTGTTCGGTTCGTCCACGTCGATCATTCACGCGCCCAGCCAGACAACGACGCGCCCCGCGCGTACGTTCCACTCTCCACCGAATGATCACCATGACGTTATCGAAGAGTGACACATCGTCGCAGCTCAGGGCCTGGGCTTCACGGAAGGTTCCAGCCACCGACGCGGCCGTCAGCCGGCCGGCGGCGCGGTCGGCAGCGCCGCGGCCCCGTCCTTGGTCACGCGTGTGGCACCGAAGTAGTCGGGCGTGTCGATCTTGTCGAACCGAATGACCGCCCCAGTGTACGGAGCATTGATCATGTACCCGCCCCCGACGTACAGGCCGACGTGATGAATGGCACGGGAATTGGTCAGATCGTCCGAGAAGAACACCAGATCACCGGGAAGCAGTTCATCCCGGGACGGATGCGGCCCGGCGTTGTATTGGTCGTTCGCGACGCGGGGCAACTCGATGTCCACAGTCCGGTACGCGGCCTGGGTCAGCCCGGAACAGTCGAACCGCCCACCCTGCTCGGGCGTACCGTTGCCGCCCCACAGGTACTTGGTGCCGAGCTTCTTCTGGGCGAAGTAGATGGCCCCGGCCGCCTGCTGGGAGGGCTGCACACGGCCGACGGGCCGGGCGAAGCTCTTCTCCAGCGACCGGATGATCTTCACGTAGTTCTCGGTCTCGGCGATGTTGGGCACCCCGCCCGACTTGATCACCCGGTACGCCCCCGCGTTATAGGCGGCGAGCATGTTGTCGGTGGGGTCACCGGGCACCTTCTTCACGTACCCGGCGATCTCGCAGTCGTACGACGCGGCGGAGGGGATCGCGTCGGCCGGGTCCCACACGTCCCGGTCCCCGTCCCCGTCCCCGTCGATCCCGTGCCCCGCCCAGGTCCCGGGGATGAACTGCGCGATGCCCTGCGCGGCGGCGGAGCTCTCGGCGCGGGGGTTCCAGCCACTCTCCTGGTAGAGCTGTGCGGCGAGCAGAGCCGGGTTGATGGCCGTGCAGAGGTTCCCCCACTTCTGGACGAGCCCCTGATACCTGGCAGGCACGGCCCCCTTGGCCAACGCCACGGCCCCCCCACCGGCCCCCCCGACGAGCCCGGCAGCGGCGGAGTAGGTCCCCACGACGAGCAACGCCACAAAACACGCGGCCCCCCCGACCCCGACCCCGACGGCCACCCAGAATCTACGCACCCGTCAACCATGGCCTATCGGGGCACGGTTCGGCAGCGTTTTCGACGGTGTGTACGAGTCACGACGGGGAGCACGGGGGCGCTCAGGGAGCGCCGACGGACCAGAAGTCGGAGCGGACGTTGGGGCGGGGAATGACCTCGTCGCCCGCATAGTCGGGTCCGTTGGGCTTAGATGCTGGTGCTACCACTTCCGATTTCCGGACGCACGGGCTGTCCACCTCAAAAAAGGCTTGTCCCTTCCCCCCAATAATTAGGCTCACCCCAAACCCGTCGCTCGTCTGGGCAAAGATGGCCGGCACGTCTGGGTCCCTGTTGACGGCCTTGATAACGTATCGGCTCCTCCAGAACCGGTCGACCAAGCCCAAAAGACTTCCTCGCCGTTCGACAGAAACGACCGTCATTACGACTCTCCTCCGAGTTACGTCACACCTCCCCGTGGTAGTTGGGCCGTGCGTCCATCGCACCGAAGGGCGGATTTCAGCAAATACTTCATCGAGCAAGCTGTCAGCACGCTCAGCCGCTTCCTGCATGTTCATGCTCGCCTCCGCACCTTTACCTGCACCTCCGTCACCAGCACACGCGGCAATCACCAGCGAGCACAAGATCGCCACCAGCACCCACTGGGCCCTGCGAAGAATCACCGATACTCCTCGGTCTTCAATTTGCTCGCCCTACCAGCTACCACAAGGGCGATATTGTGGGCCGATACCGTGTCGCGATTGGGATCAGAAACGAAGTAGTCTGAATGAGCACCGATGGACAGGCCGTCACCGCTAACCAAAGGCGGACCATCGCCTACTTGAAAGCGGCGAGCACCAAAGGCCCTGCTGGCTGGGTCACGCCCAAACCACAAGTCGTCGTCACCTTGATCTGCGACTTCACCGAAGAGGTGTGCCACGGAAGGCCCGCCGGCGGTCAGGCCGATGAAGCCAGCCACCGCTTGCGGCTTGGAGGGGACCTTGGTCACGATATCGTTCTCCGCAGCTCCAACGAATACGTGGTTAGCACCAACTCCCAGGTCCTCGGCATGGTCAACGCCAACGCCCGGGCTGCCAACTAGCACGATGTCGTCGGCACCAGGAATACCGCCTTCGAATTGCGTGGCGGCCCCAACGGTCCGAGAGCCGTAGGAATGGCCAATCACCGTCAAGTGCGCGTTCCCGCTTCGGTTCGTTGCCGAGATTCCACCCATGAATCCGTTGAGCGCCTCTCCGCCATCTTCAGCTCGGGTGTCACCCGACACCGCGGCACTGCTCAGCCCATCCGGAAACTGTGGTGCGTCGTATCCTAGCCAAGCAATAGCTGCAGTCGATGGATCGTAGTATCGAGCGCCGATTGCAGTGTCGCGAGCGCGCTTCAAGTCGCCTTCCGCGAAATCCACGTCTAACGATGTGTTCAGGCCAGGGACGTACGTTGCAACGTTTCTAGCTGTATCGGGGTTGCCATACGCCACGATCGCCCGCCCGTTTCCCTCGTCCCCGACTCCCAACAAGTACATGGGCGGGTCCCCGGCCTGCCGGGGCTCCTTGAGTTGCCGGTCGATCTCGCGCAACCCCGCCAACCGCACCCGCGACACCTCGTCATCCCGCCCCTCCAGCTTGCCGATCAGCAGCTGGAGGTTGTCGCGGTTCGCCGTGTCACGGACCAAGGACGGGATGCCGTCCAGATTGCCGATCTGGTCCGGGTACACCGCGAGGTACTCCTCGCGCTGTTCGTCCGTCAGGTGGGCCCACCACTCACGCCGCGCCGCAGGCGTCGCGTCACGCGGGATGCGGGACTCTAGGTAGCCGCGCGCGGCCTCCCGGACAGCCGCCGCGTCGCCCGCCGCGTCGGTCCACGTCCGGTCCGGGACCTTCAGGCCCTCCTCCGCCCGGAGCCGGCGCAGAATCCGGGTGAAGCGCCAGTCGGTCCGGGCGGCCGCACGGACCGCCCCCGTGATCCGGTCCGAGATGTCCCTCGCCTTCGCGGCATGGGTGTCCGGGGCGATCAGCCCCGAGGGAGGCAGCAGCCCCGGCATGCCGGTCACCCGGGCCGTGCCACCGGGCACCGGATCGCCGTCGAACAGTCCCCCGGGCCCGGACGGGTACGACACCGACCCATCCGCGTGCACGGTGAACTTCAGCGACTCCGCCTCCTCCAACGCACTCCGCAGCACACCCTGCTGCACCCGCATCTCGTGCGCGAGGCTGTTCAACGCGGTACGGATCAGCCCGCACTCGGTGTACACGTACTGCAGGTTCCGGCTCATCCGCCGCAGCCGCCCCACCGCCGCGTCGGCCGCCGCGCCTTGCTGGGACTCGCGCAGGCCGACGAGCAACTGCTTCTCGATCCGGTCCCGCCCGGCATCCGCGCGGTTGCTCGCCTTGCCCCAGCCGTCCGCCGCGCTCTCCAGCTCGGCGCACTTGAGGTCGCGTAACTGAGCCCACGTCAACGTGGAGGACAGCGCGGTCACCGCTCGACCCCATGGGTCCGGCGCGCGACGGGCGAGAAGGACGACCGCACGGACTCATTCGTCTCGCCCTGCGCCCGCGCGACAGCGCGCAGGCTGCCCGCGAGCGCCCCGCACTCATGGCGGGCGGACTCGACGCGCCGTACCCAGGACTCCCGCACGGCACCCAGCTCGGCCAGCGAGTCCAGACCGGCGGTGCCGGCGAGCACCCCCTCGTGCGCCGTCGCCAGCTCCATGCGTACGGGCCCCAGATGGGCACCCATCCCCTCCGCGCCCCCGGCCGCCCGCAGCCACGCACCACCGCTGTGCCGCAGCTCGTCCCCGGCGCCGGAGCCACCCCCGGCAGGGCCCACGGCCCCACCCGCCAGATCGACCAGCCTCAACCGCGTCCCACTCATCGTCCACCCCGTTCTTGATCACGAAGATCGTGGAGCGGCACTGTGCCAAACGCGGCAACCGCGACACGCCGGACACAAGGCGGCCGGGGAGCGGGCGCACCCCCGCTCCCCGGCCCTGCCAACGCCTCGCCCCCGCCCAGGGATCACCCGAACGGTGGACCGGCGCTAACCCCCGTACGTCCTCGGGTCCTCCTCGTCCAGCCGGCGCAACGCCGCCACCGCACGGTCCTCCGGCGGGGTGCCGTCCTCGGGGATGGACCAGAGAAGCTGCCGTACGTGGCCCTCCTCGACGTCGTACAAGAGGCTGACCAGTGTCTTGTCCGGGTCGCTGAAGGCCGTGCCCGCCCAGTCGAACCGGACGTTCCAACGAGCGAGGAGGTCCGGCCTGCCGCGCAGCCCGTCGGCGATCAGCCGGGCGGCCCGGCGGGCCGGCCACATCCAGCTCTCGTCACCCTCCGCACGGGCGATCTCGGCGTCGTACGCGGCTGCGTCGAAGCGGAGCTCGGGCATCTCGCGCGGGCCGCCCGGCGGAACGGGGCACCGCCAGCCGGACCAGACGACCTGCTCCCCGTCCCGCCGGACGGTGACGTACAGCGCACCGCAACAGCCCTCGGCGCAGTACGCCTCGGCGAGCCGCACCTCACGCGGCTCGTCCGTGGCCCGCAGGGTGCCGGGAAACAGCAACTCCTCGGGGGAGTTGGCGGGCCCCCGGCCGAAGTAGTCCGCAACCAGCGGACGCCCGTCGACGAGGACCCGCGCCTCGACGGTCGCCGGATCCCCGGGATCACGCTCATGGACCGCGAGGCGCAGCCGCGCGCCCGGGGAGCGCGGGGCACCGAGCAGCTGCGCCCGCGTACGCCGCACCCACGCGACCCGCCGCCGCACGACGGGCTCGTCGCCCTCCCCGTCCGGCACCGCCCGCCACTCCGGGCGGCGCAGGACGGCCGCCAGCTCCGCCAGGGCCGCCTCACGCCGCCCGGGGCCCCAGTCGTGCAGCACGGCGGGTCCCGTGCTCAGCTCCTGAACGGCGGACAGGAGCAGCGCATGGTGGTCGAGCGTGGGGGGAAGGAGGCCGGCGCCCCGCGCGAACGCTTCGTACGCACGAGGGGCGTCCGGGTAGGAGAGGATCTCCGGCTGATAGTCGCGGAGGCTGGTCATGAGGAACAGCAGCCGCCCGGTCCGGGCGATCAGTGCGGCGCCCTCGCGGGCCGGGAGCCCGGGTACCTCCGCCGGGAGATCGGCCAAACGGGACGCCTCCGCCACCCGCCGCGCCACCTCGGGCCCCAGATCGTCCGGGAGCGCGACCAGCCGTTGCCGTACGGCGGTACGGTCACCGGCGTCGAGGGCGTCGAGCAACGGCCCGAAGGCCACAGGCCCCTCATGGTTGCGCAGTTCGAGCAGCGCACCGGCCGGCCGGTCGAGGGCGTCGAGGGCATGGACGACGGGCCGCACAAGGGTGCGCAGCCGGCCGAGGGTCCACAGATACGGCACATCCTGCGGCTCACCCAGCTCGGTGAGCAGGACGAGCCCGGTGGAGACGGCCAGGTAGCTGGTCCCCGTACGCACGAGCGTCCGCGCCAGCGCCCGCGCCCGTTCCTCGTTCTCCACCGGCACCCCGGCGATGAGAAGACGCAAGGTGCGGTGCCTGACGGGCGGGTCCAGGGCGTCGAGGCGCCGGTGCACCTCCTCCGCCGCCTCTACGGGGTCGGGGGCGACCAGCAACGGCCCGAGCAGACGGGTCAGCTCGTCCCTGGTCTGTGCGAAGTCCCGGCTGCCCCGGTTGGACGGGACCCGGCGGGGTACGGACGGTGCCGCGTCCGCCCGCGACCACGGCCCTTCGGGCTCGGCGCGTTCGACACGCAACGCGCACGCGTACAGGGAGGAGGGCCGGGGAGTGAGCACTCCGCGCTCTTCCGGGGCGCTCAACG
Source organism: Streptomyces sp. SAS_281 (assembly GCF_052542855.1). NCBI lineage: Bacteria > Bacillati > Actinomycetota > Actinomycetes > Kitasatosporales > Streptomycetaceae > Streptomyces > Streptomyces sp. SAS_281. The sequence continues at coordinate 17,328 of NZ_JBMNDO010000010.1, read as the reverse complement.
GGCGGGGTGGTTCTCGATTCCATAGGTCATGGCGCGGAGTGTGGCAGAGCTGCGCCGCCGCACGCCAGCACTTTTCCACCGGGCGCGGTTCACGCGTCCTCACCCCGTCCAGCCGGAAGAATGCGCCCCCATGAGCTCATCGTCCCCCTCCCCCAGCTTCTGGCACCGGCCCATGGTGGCGCGCCGCGCCGACGAGCGGCACCGCGCCTCCACGATGCTGGAACTCTTCTTCGACCTCTGTTTCGTCGCCGCCGTCGCCCAGGCGGCCTCCGCCTTCGAACACGAACTGGCGGCGGACCGCATCGGCCACGCCGTCCTCGGCTACGCGATGGTGTTCTTCGCGATCTGGTGGGCGTGGATGAACTTCACCTGGTTCGCCTCCGCGTACGACACCGACGACGTCCCGTACCGGTTGCTGACGCTCGTACAGATCACCGGCGCGCTCGTCCTCGCGGCGGGCGCGGCCGAGGCGCTGGAGCACGAGGACTTCACCGTCATCACCTGGGGCTACGTCATCATGCGGCTCGCCATGGTCACGCAGTGGCTGCGCGCCGCCCGCTCGGACCCGGGGCGCCGCCGCACCTGCCTGGGATACGCCGCGGGGATCTTCCTGGTGCAGATCGGCTGGGTCGTACGACTGGCCCTGCCCGAGGACACCGGCCTGGTGACCTTCGCGGTCCTCGTCCTCGCGGAGATCGCCGTTCCCGCGCTGGCCGAACGCAAAACCACCACCACCTGGCATCCGCACCACATCGCCGAGCGGTACGGCCTGTTCACGCTGATCGTGCTCGGCGAGTCCATCACCGCCGCCACGGGCGCCGTACGCACCGCCCTGGACACGCACGCGGCGCTCGGCGACCTCGCCGCACTGGTCGCGGGCGGTCTCCTGACGGTGTTCGCCCTGTGGTGGCTGTACTTCGCGCAGAGCGCACCCCGGCTGCTGACCAGCCTGCGCACAGCGCTGCTGTGGGGGTACGGCCACTACCTCGTCTTCGCGTCGGCGGCGGCGGTCGGCGCAGGGCTCGCCCTCAACGTCGCGCACACCGCGGGCCACGGCCACATCTCCGACCGCACGGCGGCGGCCGTCTACACCGTCCCGGTCGCCGTGTTCATCACCCTCGTCTGGCTGCTGCACCACCGCACCTCGGTGCTTCGCCGTGCGGCCGACGTGCTCCACCCGGTGGCGGTGCTCGCGGTCCTGGCGGCCACGTACGCCCCGTCCCCCATCCTGACCACGGGCGTCATCACCGCGCTGCTCATCACGGCGACCCTGCTGCTGGCCGCCCGGGACACGGACGGCCGTACCGAGCAGGCGCACTGACCTCAGCGGCCGGCCCGCACCGCCTGCCCGGGCAGGACGATCCCCTGCGCGTGGGCGGTCTTCCCCGGACGCAAGGTCCACGGCACCGGAGGCGTGGCCGTCAGCCAGCCCTCGGCGATGAGAGTGTGCACGATGACCCCGCGCAGCTCCCGCCCGAGCTTCTTCCACCTCAGGCCCTTGCACAGCTGGCTGTACGACGGCCCATGGCCGTGCTCCGCCCGGAACTCGACGGTGAACAGGGCCGCCTCGCGCCCGCAGTCCGGGTGGGCGCCCCGCCAGGACTCGTACGCGTCGAGAGCGGCCCGGGGTGCGGGCAGCGGCGAGGGCCCGGACATGAACGCCGGGGCGACCCGCTCGAAGGGAAGACGGCAGAGTCCGCACGACTCGACCGCCTCCGTGTGCCGCAGCAGTGCGGGGCTGACGCCGGACTTCCAGGCGGCCCAGCTCTCCGGGGTGGGCTCGGCGGCGGCCGCCGCCTCCCGGGCCGCCCGCCGCTCCTCCGCCTCCCGAGCGATTGCGGCAAGCTCCTCCGGGGTACGCAACCGGCCCGCGAGGTGCCCCACCGACGCGCCGAGCCGGTAGGTCTGCCCGGACACCTCGGCGAGGAACCCCTTCTCCAGCAGCACGGGCACCGCCCCGTAACAGGCGGCGGGCAGCTCGGCCGGCGCTTGGCCGACCAGCTCGTCGGAGCAGTGGGCCGCCAGGAACAGTGCGGCCAGCCGGACCGCCGGCGCCCCCTTCCGTACCGGCTTGGCCAGCCGCGTACGCATGGACCATCCCGACACCCGCGACCGCGCGTCCTTGCCGAGGGGCAGCGCGCGGCCGGGCCCCGGCGCCATGTCCGGCACCACGATGCCGTACGGCACATCCGGTTCCCCACCGATGAGCTGCCCGGGCACCTCCCACCCCGCCGCCGTCAGCTCGGCCAGGGCACCCTCCGGGTCCTCCAGCCGCAACGACCGCAAGTCCGTCCCCGTGAGGTTGCCCGCCCCCGTACGCGCGGCCCGGATCCCCACGACGACCGCGAGGAGCCGCGCGTCGACGGAGCCCACCGGCAGGCCGGCCACGTAGGAGAGAAGCGCGCGGGCGCCCTCTCCCTGGCGCGGTGTGAGCAGGAAGGGCGAGGGCAAGGCGGCGGCACCGTCTCCGGCGGAAGCGGTTGTCACGGGCGGCGCGGCGGGCACGACAGGCTTGGGCACATCACATCTAACGGTGATCGGACCGCCGAAGTCACGCGCGGACGCGTCCTTCCCGCATGGACGCGCCCTTCCCGCACGGACACCGGGTCATGCGTGGGCCGGAGTCCTCTTTCGGGGGACGACAGCGGGACGTCAGGCAGGCGTTAGCAGAACATGAGCGGCGCGCGGGAGGCTTCCCACGTCAGACGGTCCGGAGGGGGAGCGGTTCGCCGCGGATTCCGGGCCCTGTCTGCGACGACCGATCCATCGACCGCCACACACTTCGGGGAATCCCATGCGCACGATTCGCAACCGCAAGCACACCGCCGTCCTCGGCGCCGCCGCCACTGCCGTGCTCGCCCTCGCCCTCACCGCCTGCGGCGGGGACGGCGGCGGGACGAAGTCGGCCGGCCCGGCCGACAACTCCGCCTCGGCCGACGCCACCGTCGCCGCGAAGGACACCGCCGACGACGCCGCCCAGGACCAGGGCAGCACGGCGAGCGACGGCGCGAAGACGGGCGGCGGCTCCACGGACGCGGTCACCTCCAGCACCGGCACGTCCAAGGGCGGCGCCGCGAAGACGGGCGGCTCCACGGCCGGGGCCACCGGCGGCGACACCAGTGACGGCTACGCGTACAAGCACCCCTGCAAGAGCGGCGACCTGTCGGTGCGCGTATACGCCCGCGAGGGTTCGGCCACCCAGCACGTGATCGAGGTCAACAACACCGGCAGGAACTCCTGCGGCCTGAGCTACTTCCCGCGCGTCAGCCTGGGTGCCGCGAAGGCCACGGACCACAGCGGCGACATCATCCCGCTGGTCCCGGGCGGCCTCGGCGGCGCGCCGGCCTACCCGGTGAAGCCGAAGACCGCGGCGATCGCGGTGATCGACCTCAACCCGGGCGGCGGCAACGGCGTGACCTGGGTGGACGAGCTGAACGTACTCGCCGACGGCGACCACATGCCCAACGCCGAGCAGCTCAACTTCCCGCTCGGCCCCGACGTGAAGGTCGGCACCCCGAAGCTGGGCCTGTACGAGCGCACGGTCGCCGACGCGGTGGCCTCCATGAAGCAGGCGAACGCGAAGCCCTGACCCCGGACAGGCAGGCCCCGACGGTGCCCTCGGACGGACCACGACGGTCTGTCCGAGGGCACCGCTACGATCCCCGGCATGCCCGCATTCCGCGATTTCAACTTCAAGCTGCTCGTCATCGAACAGCTCATGTACAACGACGAGACGCTCACCCCGGTGTTCCGCATAGCCGACTGCCTCAAGGCCAAGGGCGTCGACAAGGACCCGCAGAGCTACGCCTACGAGAACGACCTCGCCTTCACCGTCCTCGACGAGGCCCGCGCCCACTTCGAGGCGCTGGAGATCAGCACGGAGCTGCTGGCCACCGTGGAGACGCTGGTCCTCGACGGCGGCCTCGATGTGTACCAGGAGTGCGCCCCGGTCTGGGACGGGGAGGACGACCTCTTCGACGTGGGCTCGCTCGAGGACCTGGACCTGCTGCCCAACCTCCGGCTGATCAGCGGCGTGGACGACTGCGGAATCGGCATGTCGTTCGACACCGAGGTCCTCGCGAGCCGGGGTATCGCCACCGACTGACGGACCGACTCCCCGTCAGGGACGTGCCCCACTCGGCCCGTACGTGTCCGGTGCACGCGCGGCGGGAATGATCAATCACATGAAAGAGGACAACAGGGACACCGCAAGCGGCACACCGGGCGAGATCCTGCACTGGAACCTGTTCATAGGCGGCCACCTCAGCGCCTCCGTACCCGTACGCCTGGTCGAACGAACGGACGCGGGGCAACTGGTGTGGATGAAATCGGGCACCCCGATGTGGCACACCGCCCTCCCGCGCGGCGTCACCCACCTGCGCGACATCGACCCCCACGAGCGCCCTGCCGAGGGCTTCCCCGTCGTCGCGGGCCGCTGGCCGATGGGCGACGCCCTCTTCTACCAGCCGGCGGGGGCGGCCCACTCGGTGCTCTGGCTCTTCGGCCGCAGACACAAGTTCCGCGGCTGGTACGTCAACCTCGAACGACGCGTGCACCACGGTGCGGACATCGACATCGCCGACCTCGAACTGGACATCAACGTCGCCCCGGACCGCACGTGGAGCTGGAAGGACGAGCGGTCCTTCGCCGAGAAGACCGGGCACCCCGCGTACTGGACGGCCGAGGAAGCACGCGCGATCCGGACCGAAGGAGCGACCGTCGCACAGCTCGCCGAGGCCGGAACCTTTCCCTTCGACGGCTCCTGGTGCGACTTCCGGCCACCCACGCACTGGAAGACGCCCTCCCGTCCGCCAACCCCCCGCCACCCGCTGCTGCGCCCGCTGGGCACTCCGACCTCGCCTCCCCCACCCTGAGGAGCACGATTCGGCCACCGGGGGATATCTCGGCCAGCTTGGCGCGATGACGATCATTGCCCGGCGTCACTCTGCGTGATACACAGAGTAACCATACGTATTTCGCCCACACACCGATTCGATCCGCAGGTCAGGGCGGCCAGACCGGTCAAATGTGCGAGATCCGGGTAAAGAGAGCCGTGAAGCCGTCGTACGAAAGCAGTTTCATCAGCGAAGATAGAGAGTGACCCGTGCCATGCGGTACGGGCGCCGAACTACCCAACTGGGGCGGTGACTTACATGATCCTGGCAGCTGAAAAGGGCGATATCACCACCATCATCGGCGGAATCGCCCCGAACTGGGGGCCGTTCGGGACCCTCGGCAACGAGGCCCGCGTGATGATCGAAGTGGTGATGGCGATCGCCATCCTGCTGTGCCTCGGCATCGCGATCTGGGGAGCGGCCAAGCAGCGGATCGGCGCGACGGCTCTGCGCGACACGTTCAGCGCGGAACAGGGCAAGGGGCTGATCGTGGCCGGCCTGACCGGTGTGTTCATCATCGGATCACTCGGCACCCTGTTCACCATCGTGTACGGGATGGCCGTCTGACCGGGCGTCGACCCCGTCCCCGGGGGCTCGTCCGCCCCACCCCTCCCATCCGCCCGTCGTGCCCACCGGCAGAGGTTGCGTACCCCTGATGTCGAGTCACCACACCGCGTCCGCGCGGAGAGCAGCACGGCTACCGTCGTACTACGACGTGGTTCAAGCAACGGTTGAGGGGGCGTACGCGGCATGAGTCTCGGCGACGAGGACGGCTACGGCAACGACGCGGGACGCACGAGCGACGCCTACAGCACGATCGGCGGCACCCGCCAGACCCGCACCCGCCTGCCCGACGGCCCCACCGGCGACCCCTACGGCCCCCGCCGCCCGGCCCGCAACTCCCGCTCCCTCATCACGTTCGCCGGCGTGGTGATCCTCCTGCTGGGCGCCATCGCCTTCGCCAACATGGGCGGCGACGACAACGGCTCGGGCGGCAAGTCGGGCACGACCTCCGGCTCCAAGGCGGAGGCCGCCCCGACCTCACCCACAGGCACGAAGCCGGTAACGGGCAAGAACGGCACAATCCCCTCAGGCTTCGCCCACACCCAACAGGGCGCGGAGAGCGCGGCGGCGAACTACTCGGTCGCGCTCGGCTCCGTCGACATGTTCGATAAGGTCAAACGCGACGAAATCCTCGGCACCGTCATCGCACCGTCAGCTGTCAATGGCTTTCGAACCACTCTCGACCAGGCCTACTCCTCCCTGCTTTTCAAGAACCTTGGTCTCAACGAAGACGGCTCGACTCCTGACGGGTTCACGTTCATTTCGCGTACGACACCCATCGGCACGAGAGTCACGAAGAGCAGAGCCGACCAGGCCACGGTCGAGGTCTGGTGCAGTGGCTTGATCGGTCTGGCGGGCGAAGGATCCACCAAGCCCGTAACGGATGGGTGGTTCACCATCACCATGGAGCTGCAGTGGATCGACGGCGATTGGAAGGCAGTCACCCACTCCCAGAAGGATGGCCCCGCACCGGTTGGTGGGGACACCAGGGCATCCAGCGCCGATGAGATCGCCGGTGCTGTCAATGGGTTCGGAGGGTTCACCTATGCCCGGTAGCCGACTTCGCCAATGGAGTTCCGTTACGGCCTTGTTCGCAGCGCTCCAGGTCTCTGTCGTCCTTCTCGGCGCGCGGGCCGTGTCTGCGCCCGCGCCCAGCCCCAGCCCCAGCCCCAGCAAAAGCAACAACGCATGTGACCTGATTCATGGCCCCGCCAAGGACTACTGCGAAGGCGGAAGCGCCAGCTCGCCCAAGTCCACGCCTCCCGCGAGCACCGACCCCGCTCTCGATCCGCTCACCTCGCTCGGGCGGGGCTGTGCCGACGCCGCCGCGTGGATCGTGGGCAAGCTCAGCGACGCAGTCAAAAGCACCGCCAACGTCGACTTCACGAACACCCGCTTCCTCCAGCAGTACGCCATCGTCTTCGCCGCCTCCACCGTCCTCACCCTCGTCCTCTGGCTCCTCGCCGTGGCCAAGCGCGCAATCCGCGGCGTCCCCCTCACCACAGCCATCTCCGAAGCCATCGGCTTCCTCTGGCTCACCGTCCTCGCCTCCGCCTTCACCCCCCTCATCCTCTACACCATCGTCTCCGCCACCGACGGCGTCACCGAAGTCATCGCCTCCTCCTCCGGCGGCCAGACCGACGTCTTCTTCGGGTCCTTCGCCCAAGCCCTCAAGAAGGACTCCGACATCGGCGGCGGCCCGATCATGCTGATCGTCGTCTCCCTCGTCTCCATCCTCGCCGCCGGCATCCTCTGGCTCGAACTCGTCATCCGCGCCGCCCTGCTCTACGTCGGCGCCCTCCTGGGAACCGCCGTCTACGCCGGACTCGTCGACAAGAACATGTGGGGCCACGTACGCCGCTGGGCAGGCATCATGATCGCCGTGATCATGGTCAAACCCGTCATCGTCGTCGTACTCGGCCTCGCCGGTGCCCTCTCCTCCGACGACGGCCCGGACGCCTTCTCCGCCGTCGTCTCCGGCCTCGCCATCATCCTGCTGGCCATCTTCGCCTCCGCCATGATCTACCGCTTCGTCCCCGGCTTCGGCGACGAGATCCAAGGCGCCCGCACCAACCGCAAACAGGCCACCGACGGCTCCCAGGCCGCCGCCATGATCAGTTCCCCCGCCGCCCTCGTCTCCCAGGGCATCAAGACCCACAGCAGCCGCGGCGGCCAGAACAGCGGCGACACCGGCAGCGGCGGCGGCCGCCCCGCCAACCCGGTCAGCGGCGGAGTCGCCGCCCACAGCTCCCGCAACGCCGGAAGCGGAACCGGCAGCGGATCCGCCCCCTCCGCCGCACCCCCGCCCCGCAGCGGCTCCGGCCCGACCGCCGGCACCCCCCACAGCAGCCGCGGCACCCGCGGCGGACCAGGCAGCACAGGTAACAACCGCACAGGAGGTGGCGGGCGTTGAGCACACAGTCCCATCCGATCGCGCCCCGCCGTACGTATCTCATCGGCCGCGCCCGGCCGAACGCGATCGTCGGCAAGAACCGTGAGACGGGCGAGATCGCCCTGATCATCGCCGGCGCGTTCCTCGGCATGATGAGCGGCCTGCTCGTCCCCGTCCTCTCCCTGCGCATCGTGCTGCTCACCGGCTTCCCGCTGCTCGCCATCGCCATGGTCTACGTCCCGTACCGGCACCGGACCTTCTACAAGTGGTTCGAGATCAACCGCAGCTACAAGCGCTCCCTGCGCCGCGGCACCGCCTACCGCTCCTCCGCCATGGAAGCCGGCACCCGCGCCGACGGCCGCGAGATCGAGATCGGTCCGCCCCCCGGTATCGGCCGCATCAACTGGCTCTCCGCCCCGTTCGGCCCCGACGAGATCGCCGTCCTCCTCCACGCCGACCGGCGCACCGTCACCGCCGCCATCGAGATCGAGGGCCCCGGCGTCGGGCTGCGCGACAGCGAGGACCAGGAAGCCCTCGTCGACCGCTTCGGCACCCTCCTCAAACACGTCGCCAACGGAGACGGCTTCGTCACCCGCCTCCAGATGCTCGCCCGCACCCTCCCCGCCGACCCCGACGCCCACGCCAAGGACGTCGCCCAGCGCGGCGCCCCGTCCTCCCCCCGCTGGCTCCAGGACTCCTACGACCAGCTCCAGTCCATGGTGTCCACCTCCAGCGAGCAGCACCGCGCCTATCTCGTCGCCTGCATGCACTTCAACCGCGAGCTCGCCGCCGAGGCCCACGCCATGGCCCGCGCCGCCTGCCCGCACACCGGCCGCAAGCTCGACCGCGACGCCGGACTCGCCGTCGTCATGGCCCGCGAGCTCACCGACATCTGCGCCCGCCTCGCCGAGGCCGACATCCGGGTCCGCCAGCCCCTCGGCCAGAGCCGGCTCGCCTCCCTCGTCCACTCCATGTACGACCCCGACCACCCCATCGACCACATCCAGGCCATGACGAAGCGCAACGCCTGGCCCGCCGAGCTCGACGCCGTGGAACCGACGTACCTCCAGGCCAAGACCCGCGAGTCGTCCACCCGCGCCCCCTGGTGCCATTCCACGGCCTGGGTGAAGGAGTGGCCGATGACCCCCGTCGGCGTCAACTTCCTGGCACCCCTCCTCGTCCACACCCCCGACGTCATCCGCACGGTCGCCGTCTGCATGGACCTGGAACCCACCGAGATCGCCATCGAGCGCATGCTCACCGAGAAGACCAACGACGACGCCGAGGCCAGTCGCCAGGCCAAGATGAACCGCACCGTCGACCCCCGCGACATCGCCGCCCACGGCCGCCTCGACCAACGGGGTGAAGATCTCGCCAGCGGCGCCGCCGGCGTCAACCTCGTCGGGTACATCACCGTGTCGTCCCGCTCCCCGGAAGCCCTCGCCCGCGACAAGCGGACCATCCGTGCCTCGGCCGGCAAGTCGTACCTGAAGCTCGAATGGTGCGACCGCGAGCACCACCGCGCCTTCGTCAACACCCTGCCGTTCGCCACCGGCATCCGCCGCTAACCGCCAGTCCGCGACACCGAGAGGGAGGTCAGTCACGCCATGCGAGATCCGCTGTCCGCGTTGTCGGACGCCTTTACCGCCTTCCTCTTCGGGAAGGTGGAGACGACCCGCCTGCCCGTCCGCACCTCGACGGGCCAGGCCCAGGCCGTCTACCTGCCCACCGCCGCCCCCGGCCTGGGCGACTCCGGTGTGATCATCGGCCGCGAGGTGTACTCCGGCAAGGGCTACATCTACGACCCCTTCCAGCTCTACGGACAGCAGCTCCCCGCCCCGCACTGGCTGGTCCTCGGCGAGTCCGGCAACGGCAAGTCCGCGCTGGAGAAGACGTACGTGCTCCGCCAGCTCCGCTTCCGCGACCGGCAGGTCGTCGTCCTGGACGCCCAGGGCGAGGACGGCGTCGGCGAGTGGAACCTCATCGCGCAGGAGCTGGGCCTCACCCCCATCCGCCTCGACCCCACCTCCGCGCTCAACGGCGGCATCCGGCTCAACCCGCTCGACCCGGCCATCACCACCACCGGCCAGCTGGCCCTGCTGCGCACCATCATCGAAGTCGCCATGGGCCACGGCCTGGACGAACGTTCCGGCTTCGCCCTCAAGGTCGCCCACGCCTACGTCAACGCCACCGCAACCGACCGCCAGCCCGTCCTCACCGACATCGTCGAGCAGCTGCGCCACCCCGAACCGGAATCCGCCCAGGCGATGAACGTCGACATAGACGACGTACGCGCCTGGGGCCTGGACGTCGCCCTCGTCCTCGACCGACTGGTCGACGGCGACCTGCGCGGCATGTTCGACGGCCCGACATCCTTCGGCATCGACCTGGACGCCCCCCTGATCGTCTTCGACCTCTCGCACATCGACCGCAACTCCATCGCCATGCCCATCCTGATGGCGATCGTCGGCGTCTGGCTGGAGCACACCTGGATCAGGCCCGACCGCAAGAAGCGCATCTTCCTGGTCGAAGAGGCATGGCACATCATCAACTCGCCTTTCGTGGCCCAGCTCTTCCAGCGCCTGCTCAAGTTCGGCCGCCGCCTCGGCCTCTCCTTCGTCGCCGTCGTCCACCACCTCAGCGACGTGGTCGACGGCGCCGCCGCACGCGAAGCCGCCGCCATCCTCAAAATGGCCTCCACCCGAACGATCTACGCCCAGAAGGCCGACGAGGCCAGAGCCACCGGCCGGGTCCTCGGCCTGCCCCGCTGGGCCGTCGAAATCATCCCCACCCTCACCCCGGGCATCGCGGTCTGGGACGTGAACGGCAACGTACAGGTCGTCAAACACCTGATCACCGAGGCCGAACGGCCCCTCGTCTTCACCGACCGCGCCATGACCGAATCATCCGTGAGCGACCTCCTCCCGGACGACGTAAGGGCCGCCGACCTCGAAGCGGAGGAACGCGCGGCCAGGATCGAGAACCAGCAGCGACTGAACGAGTCGTCCGAGTCAACGGTGGCATGACATGGCAGGGAGCGACGGGGGACGGTCCGGCGAAGGCAAGGGGGGCGGCATCCCCGACGGCCTGCTCGTCGGACTGCTGGCCTTCCTCCTCGGACTGACGCTCCTGGCCTGGACGGCCACCGGATTCGCCGGCCTCCTGGCCCACGGCGCCTGGCCCGAGGCCGTCACGCCGACCGAGACACCACTGGCCCTCCGCCGCCTCCTGGAGGCCCCGCACGACCTGCCCGCCGCCTGGCCCGACACACCCCCGCAGGAGCTCTCCGGCTACGGCCTGTTCTGGGGCCTGCTCATCGGCGAACTCATGGTGCTCGTGGTGCTGACGGTGTTCGTGATGGGCGTCATCACCCGCTGGCGCGCCGTGCGGGCCCACCGCCGCGCGGAACGCACGGAGCGGCTGGCCCTCCTCGAACAGGCACACCGCGAGGAGCGCGCCCGCCGCCGATCGGCACACGGCAAGGGCCTCAGAACCGGCCGGCGGACCAACCGGCGGGAGTACGCGCACGAGGCAGCGCTCCCCGGCCCGGAACCGACCCCGGAACCCACCCCCGACGCCCTCCGCGAGACGACCCCCGTCCCCGCGTCGGCCACCCCCGTTCCCGCCGAACACCTCACCGAAACCGCACCGCAGACGACGGCCCTTCCCACCGACACCGCGCCCGAAGCACTCACCGGCCGGACAACCCGGCACGCGCCGACCGGCACCGCGAAGACCCCACCCGCGAAGACCGCACCCGAAGAGACGGCGTCCTACGAGCCGACCCCCACCGGTCCACTCCCCGCGACCGTCCCCTCCCCGCGCGCCCCCCTCCTCCTCTACGGCCCCGCCGCCACCCGCCGGGCCACCGCCGTCCAGGCCGTCCGTGAGGCCGACGGCCCCGTTCTCGTCGTAACCTCCGACCCCACCCTCTGGGCCGAGACCAAGGACGCCCGCGCCAAGCTCGGCCCCGTCCTCGTCTACGACCCCGGCCACCTCTGCGACACCCCGGCCCGGCTGCACTGGGCGCCCACCACCGGCTGCGAACAGGCCGACCGGGCCGCGGCCCGCGCAGGCGCGCTGCTCGCCCCCGTCCGCCCCCGGGCCCGCGTCGACGCGGCGACGGCCGACATCGCCGAAACCCTCCTGCGCTGCTGGCTGCACGCCGCCGCCATCGACGGCCGCCCCTTCCGCCAGGTCCACCGCTGGGCCATCGGCGGCAACGCCCACGAACCGGTCCGCCTCCTGCGCACCCACCCCAAAGCGGCCCCCGGTCTCGCCGGACTGCTGGAGTCCGCGCTCACCGGCTACCCCGAACGCCGCGAGACGGCCCAGGAACTGACGGTGCGCGCGTTCGGCGCCCTCTCCTCCGTCCACGTCCGGGACACCTGCACACCAAATCGAGCAGATGCGCTCGCACTGGATTCCTTTGCGGACGAAGGGGGCAGCCTTTATGTGGTGGGTGAAGCCATCGAGACCCCGCGATCCGGTCCAGGGACGATGCCCCTGCTCACCGCGCTCGCCTCAGACGTGGTCGAGCACGGCCGCCGCATGGCCGCACGGTCATCCGACGGCCGGCTCGACCCACCAATGACGCTCGTCCTCGACGACATCGCGGCCGTCGCCCCCCTGCCCCGGCTGCCCGACCTGCTGCGATCCGGCCAGACCCAGGGCCTGGCCACCATCGCCCTGCTCCGTTCCCCGGAACAGGCCCGCTCGCACTGGACGCAACAGCTCCGGACACCCAGCAGCCTCTGAGCCGGCACGGCCTCAGGGCCGCGACACCGCGTACTCCAGCTCACGCGCCGTCGGATCGCCCGGCATCGCCACCGTCTCCCCGGTCGGCACAAAACCGAACCGCCGGTAGAACGCCGCGGCGCGCGGATTGTTCTCGTGCACATACAGCCGTACGCGCTCCAGCCGCGGGGCCTCCAACGACCACGCCCAGTCCACCGCCGCCCGGAACAGCGCGTCGGCCACCCCCGCACCCCGCGCCTCCGGCCGTACGAACACACCGACCAGGTGCCCCTGGTTCACCGACGCCGCCTCACCGAACCGCGCCTCGACGTCCGGCCCCTCCACGAGCACCGTCACCGAACCCGCCCAGGCACCGTCCGGGCCCTCCGCGACGAACTGCCGCACCTCGCCCGCTCCGTCCGCGGAGGCGCCGACCGTGCGCTCCCGCCACGCCTCGTCGGACCGCTTGAGCCCCTGCTCATACGTCTCCAGGAACGCGACCGGGGCGGCCGGGTCCTGCAGAGCGGCCAACCGGAGCTCCTTCACCGACCGCCACTCGTCGGCGCGCACCACCCGTATCACGTAATCCATGCACCGATCCTGACCTGCGCTCCCGCGACCACGCAAACGGATTCGCCCCGCACCCCCGAAGTCGTACCCCGGTACTACGCGCCCCCGCACGTCCCGCCCCCGGTCGGACGACCGGCCCGCGCCGCCTCCGTAGCGTCGACCGCATGATCAGGGCACACGCACTCACCAAACGGTACGGGGACAGCACCGTGGTCCACGACCTCGACTTCACCGTCCGCCCGGGCACGGTCACCGGCTTCCTCGGCCCCAACGGCGCCGGCAAGTCCACCACCATGCGCATGCTGCTCGGCCTGGACGCACCCACCCGCGGCCGCGCCACGATCGGTGGCCGCGCGTACACCTCGCACAGCGCCCCCCTCACCGAGGTCGGCGCCCTGCTGGAGGCGCGCTCCGTCCACCCCGGCCGCACCGCCTTCCACCACCTGATGGCGCTCGCCCACACCCACGGCATCCCGCGCACCCGCGTCGAACACGTCCTGGACCTCGCCGGCCTCACCGCGGTCGCCGGGCGACGCGTCAAGGGCTTCTCACTCGGCATGGGCCAGCGCCTGGGCATCGCCGCCGCCCTCCTCGGCGACCCGGCGGTCGTCATCCTGGACGAACCCGTCAACGGCCTGGACCCGGAAGGCGTCCTCTGGATCCGCACCCTGCTCCGCGATCTCGCCGCGCAGGGCCGCACAGTCCTGGTCTCCTCGCACCTGATGAGCGAGATGGCCCTCACCGCCGACCGCTTGGTCGTCATCGGCCGCGGCCGCCTCCTCGCCGACACCACCGTCACCGAGTTCACCGCCACGGCCGGCAGCAGCTCCGTCACTGTCCTCACCCCCCAGGCCACCACCCTGAGCGACCTGCTGCGCGGACCCGGCATCGAGATCACCACCACACCCGGCTCCGACCGGCTGGACGTACGCGGCACGGACGCCGAACACATCGGCCGCACCGCCGCCGCCCACGCCATTCCCCTCTACGAACTCACCCCGCGCACCGCGTCCCTGGAACAGGCGTTCATGGACCTCACCCAGGAGTCCGTCGACTACCGGACCACCAGCGCCGCACCCACTGGAGCCCTCGCGTGACCACCACGGCCCTTCCCCACTCCTACCGCGTCACACCTGCCCGGGTGCTGCGCTCCGAATGGCACAAGCTGCGCACCCTGCGCTCCAGCTGGACCACCCTGGGCCTGGCCGTCCTCTTCGTCCTCGGCGTCGGCATCCTCATGGGCGCGACCTACACCTCCGACGGCGGCGACTCGGACATGGACACCGTCATCCTCGTCCTCTACGGCTCGCTCCTCGCCTCCCTCTGCACGGTGGTCCTCGGCATCCTCGTCACGGCGGGCGAGTACTCCACGGGCCTGATCCGCGCCTCGCTGACCGCTGTCCCGCGCCGGCTCCCGGTGCTGTGGGCCAAAGCCGCCGTCTTCACGGCCACCGTCTTCACCGTCATGTTCGCGACCTCGCTGGTCACCTTCGTCATCGCCCAGCTCTTCCTCCACGACACGGACCAGGCCGCTTCTCTCACCGACCCGGGTGTACTCCGCGCCGTGGCGGGGAACGCCGCCGGAACCACCTTCCTCGGCCTCATCGCCCTGGGCCTCGGCGCTCTCCTGCGCTCGGTCCCCGGAGCGATCGGCGCCTTCATCGGCGGTGTGATGATCCTCCCCGAGGTGCTCACCACGCTCCCGTACGACGCGGTGGAGACGGCCGTCCGCTACTTCCCCACCCAGGCGGCCGGTGTCCTCGGCTCCGCCACCCCGCTCCCGGACGCCGCGTCCCCGGGCCCGGCCCTGCTCGCCCTGGTGCTGTGGGCCTCGGCCACACTGGTCTCGGCGGCCGTACTCCTGCGGCGCCGGGACGCATGAGCCGTACGACGCTGCCGGATACAGGGGACACACCAATGGCCGACACCGCCGAGCGCCGGGAACCCGCCCCGCCGGCCGCCCCGTCCCCGCTCACCGGGCACATACAGCACCTGTTCCAGCGCATCCGCGCCTTCGACCGCCGCCGCCCGGCGGTCTGGAACGGCGTCCTCACCACGTTCTGGGTGCTGTTCGCCGTGCTCGACGTCTCCACCGGCGGCTGGCGCACGGTCGCCGTCGACCGGCACGTACCGGAGGCGCTGGTGTTCGCCATGAGTGCGGCGTTCTCCGCCCCACTGCTCTGGCGCCGCTCCCACCCTCTGGCCGTGCTCGCCTTCATGGCCCCGTTCTCCCTGGCCAACGTGTGGACGGGGGCGGTCATCCAGGCGTCCCTGCTCCAGGAGATCGTGGTCTTCAACATCGCGGTACGCCTGCCGATGCGCACCCTCGCCTGGTCGGGCGCCCTGGTCGCGGCACCGCTGGTGATCGCCTCGTTCCGGTTTCCGGAGGTCTGGAGCCGTCTGCTGCTCCCGCACGTGTGGATGTTCGCCATCGCCGCCCTGGCGGGAATCCTGGTGCGTACGCGCAAGGAGTACACCGAGGCCCTTCTCGACCGTGCGGACCGGCTGGAACGCGAACGCGACCAGCAGGCCCGTCTGGCCGCCGCCGCCGAACGGACCCGGATCGCCCGGGAGATGCACGACATCATCGGCCACAACCTCTCCGTCATCACGGGGCTGGCCGATGGCGGCTCGTACGCGGCGGCCCGGAGCCCCGAGCGCGCGGCCCAGGCGCTGGAGGCCATCGGCACCACCAGCCGCCAGGCCCTCGCCGAACTGCGCCGTCTCCTGGGCGTGCTGCAGGACCGGCCGGAGGACGCCGATCGCACCCCGCAGCCCACCCTCGACGACATCGACGGGCTGCTGGAGGGGGTGCGCCGGGCCGGCCTGCCGGTCCAGCTGCTCGTACGGGGAACACCGCCGACCGGTCCGCTCACCCCCGGACGCCAGCTGACGGTCTACCGGGTCGTGCAGGAGTCCCTGACGAACTCGCTGAAGCACGCGGCCACTTCACCATCGCTCGCGGCCGAGGTCACATTGACCTACCGACCGGGTGCGCTGGAAACTCTCGTCACGGACAATGGCACCCCACCCCAGGCCCGGCGGACCTCCGCCGGCACCGGGCAGGGCATCACGGGGATGCGCGCACGCGCTTCCCTGTACGACGGCACGCTCGAAGCCGGCCCCTCCGCCGCAGGCGGCTGGCAGGTCCGGCTCCGGCTTCCTCTGGAGGACTCCCCCTCGTGACGACCGTGCTCATCGCGGACGACCAGCCGATGCAACGCTTCGGCTTCCGCATGCTGCTGGAGAGCCAGGACGACATGACGGTCGTCGGTGAGGCCGCCAACGGCCACGAAGCGCTCCAGCTCATCGCCCGGCACCAGCCGGACGTGGCCCTGATGGACATCCGCATGCCGCTCCTGGACGGCATCGAGGCGACCCGCCGCATCATCAGGGCCGGCTCCTCCACCCGCGTCCTGATCGTCACGACATTCGACCTGGACCGGTACGCGTACGACGGTCTCCGCGCCGGCGCCAGCGGCTTCCTGATCAAGGACGCGTTGCCGGAGGAACTGCTGTCCGGCATCCGGGCCGTGGCCCTCGGCGACGCGGTGGTCGCCCCGAGCCTGACGCGCCGTCTCCTCGACGCGTACGTGCAGCACCTGCCGGCCGCCCCGGGCGAGCCGGCCACCCAGGACCCGCGCATCGCCGGGCTCACCGGCCGGGAGTTGGAAATCCTCACGGTCATCGGCCAGGGCTGGACCAATTCCGAAATCTCCGAACGGCTTCACCTCGCGGAGTCAACGGTGAAGACCCATGTCTCCCGCATTCTCGCCAAGACGGGTGTCAGGGACCGCGTCCAGGCGGTGATCCTCGCCTACGACACCCACCTGGTCTCCCTGGCCTGAAACGCAGAAAAGCCCCGTGCCATCGGCACGGGGCTTCCCCACAATGATTGTTCGGCGGCGTCCTACTCTCCCACAGGGTCCCCCCTGCAGTACCATCGGCGCTGAAAGGCTTAGCTTCCGGGTTCGGAATGTAACCGGGCGTTTCCCTAACGCAATGACCACCGAAACACTATGAAATTTGAACCAACCGGACAATGACACGGCTGTTCGTTATTTCAGAACTAACACAGTGGACGCGAGCAACTGAGGACAAGCCCTCGGCCTATTAGTACCAGTCAGCTCCACCCGTTACCGGGCTTCCACATCTGGCCTATCAACCCAG